>NZ_JCABYM010000091.1:0-37205 GCF_059499385.1 Limnoglobus sp.
TACTTTTTTCGCCGGTGGTGGCATAATTTTGTTTTGGGGGGGGGGGGGGGGGTTGTGTGGGCTCCCCCCGTGCGGCCCCCCCGGGGGGCCCCGCAAAGCCTCCGCCCCGGCCACCCGAATTTGCTCAATCCCGCGCCGTTAGTTCTTCGGCTCCGCCGGCGTGTTCGGCATCGGCGGGGCGTTCGGGTCCGGCTTCTTCCCCAGCGCCGGGGCCGGGGCGTGCAGCGGCGGGCCGACGACCAGCGGGGCCGCGTACTTCGGCGACTTGTCCCGCAGGCAGATCAGCAGCCCCGTCGCGGAGGCCATGTACAGCCGGTCGGTGAACTCGTTCTCCGTCGTCACCGGGAACCCGCCGAGGCTCAGCACGCCGAGCTGCACCGCCCGGCGGGTGGCCGGGTCCGTCACGCGGTTGCGGTCGTAGGCCCGGAGCAACCCCTGCTTGTCGCGGACGTACACGATCTCGTCGTTCACCGCCAGCACCGTGTCGGCCGTGTCGTCCGTCCGCCACAGCACCTCGCCGGTCTTGCGGTCGATCCGGGCCACGCCGGACGTGTCCCCGCCCTGGTAGACGGCGTCCTTCGTCAAGAGCGGCTTGCGGTTCATCGCCCCGCCGACGTTCGCCCGCCACACGACCTTCGCCACGCCGCCGCCGCCGCCGGTCAGGTCGAACGCCATCAGGTTGCCGTCGATCAGCGGGATGTAACCGATGTCGTCCGCCTGTCCCGGTTCCGCGGCCGGGTGGTTCGGCATCCGGGCCGTCAGCTGGAGCGACTTGTCTTCCTTCAGGTAGACCTGCACGATCTGGGAGTCGCTGAGCAACCAGACGCGGAAGTTCGTCGTCAGCGGCGGGTGCGTCAGCCGGACGGTCGAGCCGACGACCCACCGGGCCTTCGGCTCCAGCGGCCGGGCGAGCAGGTTCGTCTGCTCGTACAGGGCGGCGAGGGACGGCGGGATCGACGCGATCGACGGCGTCCGCTGGATGGCCGCCCCCGTCGGGTCGGTCAGCGAGTACGGCTGCCGCATGCTGTGGACGGTCGAGAGCGACTCGGACCGGACGACGTACTTGCCGCGGTCGTCGAACACGTTGTACGGCGGCCGGACGGACGGCAGCACGGACAGCGACGGGGCCCGCTGCGTCGCCAGCGCGCCGCCGGTCAGTTGCGTGTCGGCGCTGACCGTCACCTTACTCTCCTCGAACCGGTCGACGACGTTCGCGGACTTGCGGACCGTGCCGGGGTACCGGGTGGCGACCACGTCGGCCGGGTTCTTGATCCGGAAATCGACGGCCCCGGCGAGGCTGCCGACGCCGGCGTTCGCGTTCGCCCGCCGCTCCGGCATCGTCACCGGGTCCGGCAGGGCGTAGGCCGTCATCCGCTGGCCGTTCAGCGTCAGGTACGCCGTGTCCTTGTCGATCGTCGGCCCGGCCGACGGCACGAGCGGCAGCCGGAACTTGAACTCGACCAGCCCGGTGTACCGGTGGACGCAGTACATGCTGACGAGGTTGACGGCGACGAGCAGCCGGTCGTTCACGGCGACCGGGAAGACCGGGGCGTTGGCCGCGTCGAACTTCAGTTGCCACTGCTGGCTGCCGGTCTTCGCGTCGAGCGCCAGCAGCAGCCCGCCCTTCGTCTGGACGAAAATCTGGTTCCCGTCCGCGACCTGGATCAGCTCCACCGCGTCGAACCGGCCGGCGAGCGGGACGGCCGTGGTCCACTCGGTCTTGAGGTTCAACACGTCGAGCGCCGCCTCGGACGGCGGCGGGACGGCCGCGACTTGGGCGGTCGCCGGCCCGCGGGCGGCCAGGACGAGGAGGGCGGCGAGCAGGGTCGGGGGGAACCGCATGGGTCGGACTCCGGGTGCGTGCCGGGGCAGCGTCGGCATTACGGTATTTTAACGCGCCGGCGTGAGAAGCGTTTGACGAACCCGCGATCCGGCCGGCGAAACCGGCGGGGGCTGCGCCGGTTGTGCCGGTCGCGCCGCGGAGTCATTTCTTCCCCATCGCCCGCTTCTTGGCGAAGAACTCGGTCAGGACCGCCGCGCACGCCTCGGCCAGGACGCCGCCGAGGACGGTGCAGCGGTGGTTCAGCCGCGGGTCGGTGGTGATCTGGTAGAGGGTGTGGCACGCCCCGGCCTTCGGGTCGGTCGTCCCGTACACGACGACCGGCAGCCGGGCCTGGACGATGCCGCCGGCGCACATCGGGCACGGCTCGAGCGTGACGTACAGGAAGCACCGCTCCAGCCGCCACGATTCGAGGGCGGCGGCCGCCTGCGTGAGGGCGATCATCTCCGCGTGGGCGGTCGGGTCGTGCAGCTGCTCCCGCTGGTTGTGGGCGCGGGCGATGACGCCCCGCTCCGGGTGGACGATGACCGCGCCGATGGGGACCTCGTCCTCGGCCTCCGCGAGCCGGGCCTCTTCGAGCGCCATCTCCATGTGCAGGACGTGGACCGGGTGTCGCGGGTCGGTGAACGCGAGGTCGAGCATGGGGGGATTGTAGGCCGGGACTATATAGCCGCCGGCTTGCCGGCGGGGTTTTGGGTGTCGCATAACCCCGCCGGCAAGCCGGCGGCTATATAATCGCGTCCCCGGCAGTGCAGAAACGTAGAACGAGGGAAGAGGTGCATCATGCCAGAGCCGGCCGAGCAGCCGTGGTATCGGGACGGGCTTCGCTTCACGTGTACGCAGTGCGGGAAGTGCTGCACCGGCGACCCCGGCTACGTGTGGGTGACGGAGGACGAGGTCCGGAAGCTGGCCGCGTTCCGCGGCGAGCCGCTGCACGAGTTCGTCGCGCTGCACACCCGCAAGGCCCGCGGCAAGGTCACCCTCCGCGAGAAGGCGAACGGCGATTGCGTGTTCTACGATCAGCAGCGCGGCTGCACGGTTTACCGCGTCCGTCCGCGGCAGTGCCGGACGTGGCCGTTCTGGGAGAGCAACCTCGAATCGCCGGAGCAGTGGGAGCGGACGGAAGCGGTCTGCCCCGGCAGCGGCGTCGGCGAGTTGATCCCCGTCGAAGAGATCGTGAAGCGGATGAAGGTCGTGAAGATGTAAAGTAGTAGGCACACTCCGTGTGCCGTTTCCTCGGCGTATCAGCGAGTTCGTGGAAGCCGCTGCGACCGACAGCAGACGGCACACGGAGTGTGCCTACTACTATGCCCATGCACCCCGAGCTGCGTCACCACTTGGACCGCATCTACGCCGAGGTCGATGCCGCGGTCGCGGCCGCGGCCCCGCGGTGCGATGCGTCCGGCCGGTGCTGCCGGTTCACCGAGTACGGCCACACCCTGTTCCTCAGCCACTTCGAGGCCGAAATCCTGCTCGAAGCGAACCTCCCGTTCACCCAGCCGGTCACGCGGGACGGCTGCCCGTTCCAGATCGACAACCGCTGCACCGCCCGCGACCACCGGCCGCTCGGCTGCCGCATCTACTTCTGCGACCCCGCGTTCCAGGACCAGCAGCAGCCGCTCACGGAAGCGGCGCTCGCGAAAATGAAATCGCTCGCGGACGAGTTCGGGACCGGCTGGCGGTACGCCCCGCTGCACGTATTCCTGAATGAAGCGGACCCGCCCGCCGCCCCGCCGCCGTCGCGGGTGTCGCTGCCCCTCATCGCGTGAGGATCACCATGCGTTCGCTTCCCCTCGCCCTCCTGTTGCTGATTCTGCCGACCGCGACCGCCGCCGACTGGCCGCAGTTCCTCGGGCCGAACCGGGACAGTGCCACCGCCGAGACGGTCGCCCCGTGGACCGGCGAGCCGAAGGTGTTGTGGAAGAAACCGGTCGGCGACGCCCACGCCTCGCCGGTGATTGTGGACGGCGTCGTGTACGCCTTCTACCAGCCGAAGGGGAAGAACGCCGACGCGCTGGCGGCCTACGACGCGAAGACCGGCGAGCAAAAGTGGGAGAAGAGCTACGATCGGGAGGCGTACACGCCGCCGTTCGGGAAGGGGCCGCGGGGCACGCCGGCCGTCGCCGGCGGGAAGGTGTTCACCCTCGGCAGCACCGGCGTCCTCGCCGCCTGGGACGCGAAGACCGGCACGGTCCTGTGGAAGGTGGACACGCTGAAGGAGTTCAAGGTCAAGAACCTGTTCTTCGGCGTGTCCACGTCGCCCACGGTCGTCGGCGACGCGGTCGTCGTGATGGTCGGCGGCAAGGGGCACGGCATCGTCGGGTTCGACGCGGCCGACGGGAAGGTGAAGTGGCAGGCGACCGACGACGCGGCGAGTTACTCCACGCCGCTGGTCCACGGCGACGGGAAGCTCGTGTTCCTGACCGGGGCGAACCTCGTCGGCCTGACCGCGAAGGGCGAGAAGGAGTGGGTTTACCCGTTCAAGGACTTGCTCAACGAGAGTTCGACGGCCCCGGTGAAGGCGGGCGACCTGCTCATCGGCAGCTCCGTGACGGCGGGCACGGTCGCGCTCAAGTTCGTCGAGAAGGACGGCAAGCCCGCGCCGGAGCGGGCGTGGAAGAGGGACAAGCTGACGTGCTACTTCTCCACCCCGGTCGTCGTCGGGAAGTACCTGTACATGGTGAACGGGGCGGCCACGCTACAGAACCCGACGGTCACGCTGCGGTGCGTGGAGGCCGCGACCGGCGAGGTGAAGTGGGAGAGGCCGAACGTCGGCCGCTACCACGCCGCCCTGATCCGCACCGGCGACGACAAGCTCTTGATGCTCGACGACAACGGCTCCCTGTCGCTGCTGGAGGCGACGGAGAAGGAGTACAAGGAGCTGGCGAAGTCGAAGGTGTGCGGCGTGACGTGGGCGCACCCGGCCCTCGTCGGCGGCGTCGTGTACCTCCGGGACGAGAAGGACCTGATCGCGCTGGAGATGCCAAAGTAGTAGGCACACTCCGTGTGCCGTTTGCTGTCGGCCGCGGCGAGTTCGCCCGAGTCGCCGCGGCCGACCATAGTAGTAGGCACACTCCGTGTGCCGTTTCCTGCACGCCGCGGGGAGTTCGTCCGAGTCGCTGCGGCCGACAGCAGACGGCACACGGAGTGTGCCTACTACTATTTGCCCGTTGCGGCCGCTCCGCCGTCCGCCTACACTGTCCCCACGTCGGCCGGCCCGCCGACGCCCTCCGATCTCGCACCCCATTTTCCGACTGAGGAATGCTCTCCATGGCCACGCGATTCACCCGTCGCCGGTTCGTGCAACTGACCGCCGGCGGCAGCCTCGGGTATCTCTTCACCGGCCCCGCGTTCTCCGTTAGCAAAGCCTACGGCGCGAACGAGAAGCTGCACGTGGCCGGCATCGGCGTCGGCGGCAAGGGGTCCAGCGACATCGACCACGCCGGCGACCTGATGGAAGTCGTCGGCCTGTGCGACGTGGACAAGGACTACCTCGGCGCGAAGCTCAAGAAGTGGCCAAAGGCGAAGGGCGTGCAAGACTTCCGCAAGCTGTTCGACGACGCGGAACTCATGAAGACGGTGGACGCATTCACGATCAGCACGCCGGACCACATGCACGCCCTGCCGGCCGCGATGGCCATGCGGGCGAAGAAGCACGTCTACGTCCAGAAGCCGCTGGCCCGCACCGTGTTCGAGAACGACCTGCTCCGGAAGGTCGCGAAGGCGAACGGCGTCTGCACCCAGATGGGCAACCAGGGGACGACGCTGCCGGGCCTCCGCCGGGCGGTCGAGCTGGTGCAGAACGGCACGCTCGGCGCGGTGAAGGAGGTCCACGTCTGGACGAACCGCCCGGTGTGGCCTCAGGCCCCGGCCGTGCTGAAGCGGTACGAGCCGACGGCCGTGCCGGACTACCTGGACTGGCAGTCGTACCTCGGGCCGGCCCCGGAGCGGCCCTACGCCCACGGCCCGGTGAACCCGAAGAACCCGAAGCGGGGCTGCTACCACGACTTCAACTGGCGGGGGTGGTGGACGTTCGGGACCGGGGCGATCGGCGATATGGCCTGCCACACCGCGAACATGGCGTTCATGGCGTGCAAGCTCCAGATGCCGACGAAGGTGTCCGCCACGGCCACGGACGTGAACGACGAGACCTGCCCGAGTTCGGCGCACGTCGTCTTCGAGTTCCCGGCCCGCGGCGACCTGCCGCCGGTCACCGTCCACTGGTACGAGGGCAAGGGGAAGGACGGCAAGAAGCTCGTGCCGCCGCAGGAGTGGATCGACAAGGCGCTGGCCATCGACACGAACAAGGACCGCAAGAAGGCGCTCGTGAACAGCGGCAGCATCATCATCGGCGAGAAGGGGTACATCTACTCGCCGAGCGACTACGGGGCGGAGGTGTTCTTCGGGCCGGAGGGGGCGTTCAAGGACATCAACACGAAGGAGCCGGAGAAGCTGAAGCTGTGGAAGGGCGGCGACTTCGACAAGAACAACAAGATCGAGTGGGTCGAGGCGATCAAGGCCGGCAAGCCGGAGCACGCGGTGTCGAACTTCGACTACGCGAGCTACCTGGCCGGGGCGTTCGTCCTCGGGAACGTGGCGATCCGGACCGGCAAGGCGTTCGAGTTCGACCCGGCGACGCTGGAGTGCAAGGGCAACCCGGACGCGGCCCAGTACATCAAGTACGAGTACCGCAAGGGCTGGGACATGCTCGAAGACAAGAATGCGTAACCTCATCCGAGGAAGCCGAAAGCCCAGGGAAGGACTTCCCTGGGCTTTTCTTTTTGCCCTGGTCTACCTCGCGCCGCTCGCCTGCGTGTTCGCGGAGCTGATCCGCCGCCCGTCGGCGTGGCTCGCGTGGCGGGAACTCGACCGCATCCTGCCGCTGCTCGGCAATACCGTCGCCCTCGCGATGCTGTCGATGCTCGTCGCCGTCCCCGCCGGTACGCTCCTCGGCGTGGCGGTCGAACGCGCCGCCGTCCCCGGCCGCCGCGTGCTTCACGGCCTGCTCCTGCTCGCACTGTTCGTGCCGCTGCCGGTGTACGCCGTGGCTTGGCAGGTCGTCCTCGGCTCGTGGCTGCCGCCGCTGGCACTGGACCCCGGCGCGGTCGCGTGGCGGCCGTGGAACCAGGGCCTGCTGCCCGCCGCGTGGGTCCACGGCACGGCCGCGATCCCGTGGGTCGCGTGGATCGTCGCCGCCGGCCTGAAGCACACCGACCGCGGCCTCGAAGACGAGGCCCTAATGACCGGGGGGCCGAAATCCCTCTGGCGGTATGTGCTGCTGCCCCGCGTGGCGGTGGCGGCGGTGGCGGCCGGGGGGTTCGTGGCCTCGCAAACGGCGACGGAAATCGCCGTCACCGACGCGATGATGGTCCGCACGTTCGCGGAGGAAGTGTACACGCAACTCGTCGGCTTCCCGGCCGGCGTCGCCGCGGCCGTGGCCGTCACCGTACCGGTCTGGCTCCTCGCGAGCTTCCTCGCCGTCCGGCTGTCACGGCTGCCGGCGACCCGTTTCTTCCCGCCAGAGTCCGTCGCCGGCCCCGGAGTTCGCCTGCGATCGCGCCTCGGCTTGCTCGCGTGGCCGGTCGTGCTACTCGTCGCCGGCGTCCCGTTCGCGGCCCTCGTCTGGAAGGCGGGCGTCACGTCCGCCGGCTGGAGTTTCGCGAACCTCGGCACGCAGCTCGACCGCACCGTGCGGCTGTCCGGCGTCACGATCGCGTCCGGCGTGCTGGCCGCCGCCGTCGCGGGCGTCGTCACCGCCGCGTTCGCCGCATGGTTCTGCTGGACCAACCGCGACCGCCCCGGCCGCGTCGTCGCCATCGCCGTGCCGCTCGCGCTGACGCCGGGGCCGCTCGTCGGCCTCGGGCTGAAGGAACTGATTTCGCTGCTGCTCACGCTGGAAGAATTCGTCCTGCGAACTTTCGGCCTCGCCCCCGACTTCCCGCCGCTACGGTCGCTCCTGTACGACCAGCCGTCGCCGCTGCCGGGAATCTGGGCCTGCACGGTCCGCTTCTTCCCGGTCGCGGTCGCGATCCTTTTCCCCGCCGTGCGTGTCATCCCGAAGGAACTGCACGAGGCCGCCGCCCTCGACGGCGTCGGCCCGTGGCGGCACGTCGGCTGGCCGCTGCTCCGCAACGCCATCGCGTTCGCGGCCGTGGCCGTCGGCGTGGTGAGCCTCGGCGAGGTGAGCGCGAGTAAGCTGGTGGTCCCGCCGCACCTGACGGTGTACATGCTCGACCTGTTCAACCAGATGCACTACGGCACGGAGGCCGGAGTCGCCGCGATGTGCCTCGTGCAGGTGGCGGTAACGTGTCTGGTCGTCATGTGTAACCGGAAACTCGGTTAGCGGGCGACCCATCGGGTCGCCCGCTAACCGCCGCTACTTCGGCTTCTTCTTCACGAACTCGTATGCGCCGGGCTGGTAGAACCCGTACTGGTTCGAGAACACGCCGTTGCGGGTCGAACTCGTGAACCCCTGCGGCGACTGGATCACCTTTACCTTCACCACCGCCGTCTGGCCGGGCTTCACCACGCCCGCGTGGACGGCCGCCAGCCCCAGGTACGAGTCGAGCGTGTACTGGTCCGTGCCGTAGACCGTGCCGGTGTTCGGCTGCGCCCCCACGACCGTGAACAGGTGCGTCTTGCCGAACTGCCCGGCGAACGCGGACATGTTCGTCGGGGCCGGCTGCGCGTTCGCCGCGACCAGGTCGTCCTCGTTCGGGCCGTCGCCGAGCGACCGCGCGTCGGCCACCTTCATCCGCAACTCGCCGAACTGGAACGTGCCGATCCGCAGCTGCGCGGCGCTCAACTGCCCGGCGATCTTCGAGTCGTCCGTGTGGACCACGTCCTGCTCGCGGACTTCGAGCTGCACGTCCGAATACTTCGCCTTCAGGAACTCGACCAGGTCGTCCGCCCGCTGCGCGATTTCGGGGTCGTCGTTCTTCGTCGCCTTCAACAGCGCCGCGAAGGAGCGGGGGCCGATGGCCTTCAGGTCGTTCGCCGCCTGGACGCGGACCTTGTGCTCCGGGCTGCCGAGGGCCAGCACGGCGACGCGAATCTTGTCCGCGTCCGCCTGCGGGATGCGGGTCGCGAACTCGACCTGCCGCACGTCGGCGGTTGCGATCTGGAGCGTGCCGTGCTTCGTGACGAGTTCCAGCTTCTCGTCGAGCAGCTTCACCTTCATCCGGCTGCCGTCAATGAACTGGACCTCGATCTCCGGGCCGGTCGCGGCCGATTTCTCCCCCGGCGGGAGCGGGGCGGCGACGCCGCGGAACGGCGCGACGGCCACGGCACACAGCAGGACGGCGAACAACCCCCAAGACACCAGACGACGGGCCGACATGGCGGAAGCCCTCCGAGGCGCGGGTTCGATTTTCCAACGCCCAGGATACCGCGCCGTTGGTCAGAACTCCACCCGTTCAATCGCCCGCGTGCCGGCGCGGAGGGGCAGCAAGGTGGCGACGACGCCCAGAATCACCCCGAATGGAAGGCCGGCGTAGGCCCACCACGGGAAGTCACCGACGTGTAACTTGTTCAAGTGCCGCAGCACCGCGGCCGCGTGCAGCGGCACGGCCATGAGCGTGATCGTGACGACGACGAACAAGAGGCCGGTCACCATGTTCACCGTGCCGCTGAACCCGACGACGATCTTCGACGGGTCGGTCTCGCGGAAGTTCGGCATGTACGCCCCGAGGCCGACGTTCAAGCCGCTGAGGCCGACCGCGACGGCCAGCACCGTGACGGCGTGGATCGCCACGACCGCCGGCGGCAGGCCGAGCAGCACCTCGCTGCCGACCACGAGCGTCAGGCCGATGAGCGTCGCCCCGGTCGCGGCGAACGCGAACTTGCCGACGAGAATCTGCCGGCGGCTGATCGGCATGAGGCCGAGGATCCAGAACTTCCGGCCTTCGAGGGAGATCAGTGGGAAGATGAACCGGCTGAGGCCGGCGCACAGCAGCACCGACACGCCGGCGAGGTTGACGAGGCCGATGATGTACTTGTCGATCCCTTCGAGGTCGGCCTGGTTGAACTGGCGGAAGTTGCGGACGCCGAGCAGCATGAGGCCGGCGAACAGCACGAGGATGCCCCACTGCGACGGGTCGCGGCGGAACGTGCGGAAGTCCTTCACGACGAGGATGCGCGTCGGCCGGTCGAGGTAGCCGACGAGCAATTCCATCACGCGGTCGAGCGCGTTGCCGCGGTAAACCTTCTTGCGGTCCCCGCCCCCGGCGGCGCGGTCGTAGGCGGTACGGTAGACCCGCTTCGCCGCGAACGCGGCCAGCAGGAACGCGACAAGGCCGTTGCTCCAGATGAGCGCGAGCGGGACGAGAACCTCGCGGGCGTTCTCGCCGCGGGCGGCGGCGAGGAGGCCGCTCGTCATCCAGTGGCTCGGCGTGACCGGGTTGCGGGCGAGGCTGAACTGCCCGACGAACGTTTCCAGCGCGTCCCGGTTATTGGCCGTCAACGCCGCCCGCGACGCGGCACTCGTTCGGTACAGCCAGACGCCGAACGCGAACACCAGGAAGGTTCCGACGACCATCAGCACCTGCTTCCGGTTCCGCGGCAGGTATCGCATGAATACGAGACAGACGAGCGCCGACACCGCGCCGGGTAGCAGGACGTAGCCGAGCAGGAACAGCGGCAACAGCGGGTAGAACCAGACCGGCACGCCGGCCGTCAGGCCGTAGGCGACGAGGATCGGCAGGCCGAGGACGACGAACCCCCACGACGAGAACGCGACCGCGTCCTGGAATTTCGCCGCGAAGATGCGGTCGGCCCGCGCCGGCGTCGTGAGCAGGAACCGCGTCTCCGGCGACGTGAACAGGCTGGCGTACAGGATGATCCCGGTCGAGAACAGGAGCATGACGCCGAGGGTGAAGAACATCAGGTCGAACAGCCCGCCGACGATCAGGCCCTTCATCGGGATTTTCGAGTTGAACAGTTCGAGGAACCCGAACGCGCTGAGGCCGAAGACGAAGAGCGCGACGACGACGCTGGTGGCGACCATCGTAACGAGCCGGACGCGGCCGGTGTCCAGCAGGACGCGGAGGCCGT
This sequence comes from Limnoglobus sp., assembly GCF_059499385.1. Taxonomy (NCBI): domain Bacteria; kingdom Pseudomonadati; phylum Planctomycetota; class Planctomycetia; order Gemmatales; family Gemmataceae; genus Limnoglobus; species Limnoglobus sp. The sequence continues at coordinate 10,892 of NZ_JCABYM010000091.1, forward strand.
TGCGGAACAGCGTGCCCCGCAGGCGGCGGAAGACGGCGGCTTGGTCGAGGGTCGCGGGCATGGTTTGTTCTCAGCGCTCGTTACACCCCGACTTCCGAAGTCCGGCTTCGACTTCGGAAGTCGATGTCGCAACCACGTCCTCGGCACGAGGTCTTTGCCGTTCGGACTTCCGAAGTCGAAGCCTGACTTCGGAAGTCGGATTCACACACCCGCCTCGGCCGCCACTTCTTCTTGCTGCTCCGCCGCCTCGTCCGTGATCTTCATGAACACGTCCTCCAGCGTGCCGTCGGAGTTCGCCTTCTTCCGGAGGCCGTCCACCGTGTCGCACGCGATCAGCCGGCCGTTGTGAATCACCCCCACGCGGTCGGCCAGCTCCTGCGCGATGTCCAGCGTGTGCGTCGAGAGGAACACCGTCGTCCCGCCCTTCGCCAACTGCCGCAGCAGCACCTTCAGCTCGCGGATGCTCTTCGGGTCCAGCCCGACCGTCGGCTCGTCCGCGATCAGCAGCTTCGGTTCGTGCAACAGGGCCGCGGCGAAGACGGTCCGCTGCCGCATCCCGTGGGAGTATCGCTCCGTCAGCGTGTCGATGAACTCGTACAACCGGAACTGGTCCTGCACGTACTGCATCCGGGCCTTCGCGTGGTCCGGGTCCATCGCGTACAGGTCGGCCGTGAACTGCAGGAACTCGCGGCCGGTCAGCTTCTCGTACAGGAACGGCTGGTCCGGGACGTAGCTCACCAGCTTGCGGGCCTCGTCGCCCTGCGTGGTCACGTCGAACCCGCCGACCTTCACCGTGCCGGTCGTCGGGAACAACAAGCCGCAGAGCATCTTGATCGTCGTCGTCTTCCCCGCCCCGTTCGGGCCGAGGAACGCGAACAACTCGCCGTCGGGCACGTTCAAATTCAAGTCCTCGACCGCTACCTTCTGCCCGTAGCGCTTCGAGACGTTGCGCATTTCGATCATGGTCACTCCTCGCGGGCGACCCGTTGGGTCGCCCGCTAACCGTTAGTCTTCGCGTTCCAGCCGCATCGTGTCGTCTTCGAGCTTCGCCCGCTGCTGCATCACGTGTCCGTCGCGGACGCGGACCCAGACCGTCGTGGAACCCGTGTCGCCGCGGATGTCGATCACCCAACACTCGTGCTCGCCGCGGCTCAGCTTCAACACCTCCGGGGCGTCGGCCACCGTCGCGACCAGCGAGGTGCGGGCCGGCGGCTTGCCGTTCAGGAGCGCCGTGCCGAACTTCTTCCCGACCGTCTCGCGGATGCCGTTCACGGCCTCGGCCAACGGGTTCACCTCGTAGATCACCCACCGCATGCCCGGCCGCACGCCGCGGAGCCGGTTCACCGGCTGGAGCGGGTTGAGGACCTGCCCCTCCGGGACGGGGGCGGGTTCAAACGGGGCCTCGAACGTGCCGAACGTGTCCGAATCCAGGCGGCAGTTGCCCACGAGTTGGCCGTCCCGGACGACGGCGTCCGTAGCACCCTTGCCGCCGAGCGACAGGCCGAGCGCCTTCACTTGGAAGGCCGCGACCATCTTCTGCGCCCGCAGCTCGCCGGCGCGGTTGACGGTCGTGGTCATGTCGAACTCGGGGACCTTGACCGAGTACCCGAACACGTCCCGCTTCAGGTCGCCGCGGTACTTCGTCGCGAACGTGAACGCGTCCGTCCCGGCCTCGTAGCTCATCTGCGTGGTGACGGTCCCGACCCGGTCGTCGTTCAGGTAGAACGCCCACCGCACGGGGACGGTTTGCGTCGCCTCGTCCGACAGGTCGATCCACACGGCCGGGGCCTTGTCCGCGAACAGCCGCGGCCACACGTCGCGGTAGCCGACGTACCCGAGGGTGACGAGCCAAAACGACAGGATCAGGAGAACGCCGCGACGGCTGGGCATCATCGCACCGGGTTGTTGCGAGCCGGTCCGCCGGGTGACATGGTTCGGCGCGGGTGGCGGACGTACCAGACATACACCCGGCCCGAGGGCCGAGTTTCAGGAAATGAATGCGTTCTCATTTTCCATCCCGCGGGCGGTCCCTCACAGTATGGTAAGGGGCGGGGCCGGTCGCGATTCGCCTTGCCCGATTTTCGCCCGTCGGTATACCCGTTCCCCAAACTGCCTTCCCGCGCCCGGACCAGGAGCAGAGCATGAGCGATGTGTCGAAGGTGCGCCTCACGGCGGAACAACTCGAGGGGCGGGACGTGCCGTCCGCCGCGCCGATCTTCACCGTCAACGCCGGGGCCGGGCTGCCGCCGCGGGTGCAGGTGTTCAACGTCTCGACCGGGGCGCGGCTGGCCGACTTCCTGGCGTTCGAGAACACGTTCACCGGCGGGGTGAACACGGCCGTCGGGGACGTGAACGGGGACAACGTGGCGGACCTGATCGTCGGGGCCGGGGTCGGCGGCGGCCCGCGGGTGCGGGTCATCGACGGCCGGTCGCTGACGCCGACGGTCAACTTCCCCCGCGCGCCGCTCAACGGCTCGGCGCAAATCTCGGACGCCCTCGTGATCGCCGACTTCTTCGCGTTCGAGGACACGCAGCGGGGCGGCACGTTCGTGGCGACCGGGAACTTCATCGGCTCGACGAACGCCGAACTCGTCATCGGCGCGGGGCCGGGCGGCGGGCCGCGGGTCCGCATCCTGGACGGGGCACAGGTCTCGGCCCAGGGCCGGGCCTTCACGAGCAACGGGAACTTCGACACGGTCGCGAACTTCTTCGCGTTCGAGTCCACGTTCCGCAACGGGGTGACGGTGGCGGCCGCCCCGACGCCGCTCGGCGGGCTGCAGTTCTCGGACCTCGTCGTCGCGCCGGGGCTGGGCGGCGGGCCGCGGGTGCGGGTGCTGAACGGGGCGGCCATCGCCGACCGGCAGCTGCTGTACACGAGCTTCAACCTGAACGAGGTGCGGGCGGACTTCTTCGCCCGCGACCCGAACACCCGGAGCGGGCTGTTCGTGACGGCCGGTGACTTCAACCGGGACGGGTTCGCGGACGTGGGCGTCGGGACCGGGCCGGGGGTGACCGGGAACTTCACGGTCTACAGCGGGGCGGCCATCCAGCAGGGGAACTTCGTCGGGACGCGGGCCGGGGACATCCTCGACCAGTTGACGTTCAACAACTACACCCGCGGGGTGACGGTCGGGGCGGCGGTCATCCCGAACGGGGTGAACAACGCGTTCCTCATTACCGGCACGGCGGCCGGCGGCCAGGCGCAGCTCGGCCGGGCGGTGGTGTCGCAGTTCGTGTTCGGGGCCGGGTTCCTGCAACGGCAGGCGGTGTTCACCATCAACTTCGACGACACGTACACCGGGCTGCCGTTCGTCAGCCAGTGACGCCGGGGCGGCGCGAACCCGCCGGCCCTCGCCGCCGGCCCTCTCTGCGCGGCGGGATTCGTCGCGGCCCTTGTCGGGGGCCGGTGCGAAGTAATACATTGATGAGACGCTGCACCCGTAGCTCAACTGGATAGAGCGTCGGCCTCCGGAGCCGAAGGTTAGAGGTTCAAATCCTCTCGGGTGTACTCTCCGACGACGGGCATCGAGGCGGACACTTCTCTTCTCTCTTTCCCACGACTCAGAATCGTACTCGTCGTTCCCGATTGACGTGACGATGCCGCGGCGACGGCCAGGGTATTTCGCGCGAACGCCGCTACGCGAGGTTGGGGTTGAAGCGGTCTTCGGACGGGGCGATCGACTCGCGGAGCAGGCGGTCCAGCTCGCCGACGCGGACCGGCTTCGTCAGGAGCGGGGTGGGGGAGATCTGGCGGAACGCGGCGGTCGTGTACCCCGGAACCTCGGCCGTCATCGCCAGCCGGACCAGCGACGGGGCGAGGTCGCCCAGCTCGGCGAGCACCCGCGCCCCCTGGAACCCCGGCAACTGGAAGTCCACCACCACCGCGCCGATCTCGGCCCCGCGGTCGGCGTACACCCGGAGGGCCGCCGCGCCGTCGGCCACGTCCCAGACGGACCACCCGCGGGTTTCGAGCGCCTGCTTCAACTGGCGGCGGTCGCCGGCGACCGGATCGACGAGCAGGATGCCGCACGGACTCGACGGACTCATGGCCACCTCGTCGGAATGAGGTCCGGGTCCAACGCGCCGTGCAAACACGCCGGCGTCCACGCGGGCGGCCCGGCGGACCGGCCGGGGGCGATCTCGGCCGCCAGGTCCGCGAGGTCCTTGACGAACTCGGCCTGGGTGTCGATCCGGACGCCGGCGGCCGGCGGGGCCTCCGGGCCGATGCCGACGGACAGCCCGTCGCGGGCGTTCGCCGCCGCGACCGCCTCGGCGTCGTTCGCCCCGTCGCCGGCGTACACCGCGAACGCGTCGGCGGGCAGGCGGGCGAGCGTCCGCTCGACGGCCGTGCCCTTCGTCCACGACCCGGCCAGCGCGATCTCGAGCGACCGGGTGACCTCCCGGACCCGTAGCGGCGGGCAGTCGATCTGCAACTCGTCCAGGGCGTCGCGGAATTCGTCCACCAGGCACGCGGCCATCAGCGGCGTGAGCGCCCGGTAGTGGACGGCCAGGCAGCCGGGCTTCCGGTCGAACCACGCGCCGGGGTACCACTGGAACAGCTGCGTCGTGGCGACGATGATCGCGTCCGCGACCTCGTGGAACGCGGCGATGGACGGGTCGATCAATTCCTCGTCGCCGAAGTCCATGTGCATCCCGCCGGACCCGGCGTACCAGAGGTCGGGCACGGCGACAAGCTCCTTCAACGACCCCAGGGCGCGGCTGCTCACGACCGCAACGGACACCCGGTCCGTCGCCGCGAGGTCCGCGAGCAGCCCCCGCGTCTCGGGGGCCAGGAGGGCGAGCGACGGGTGCGACACGATCGGCGTCAGCGTCCCGTCGTAGTCGAAGAACAGGGCCACCGGGCGGCCGGCGCGGTGCTCCGCGGCCGCCCGCTTGACCCAACACGAAACGGACATCGTTCCACCTCAAAAGGACGGCCTTCAGGTCATGCTCATCAGGACGGGGGCCGCGGCCGCGCCGTAGGCCGGGTACGCCGGCCGGACCGGGTCGTCGAGGTCCGGCCAGGACCCCGACCCGACGGCCGCGGTTTCGTCCACGAGCTTGCACGCCTCGCTCAGGAGCGTCCCGGCCCACCGGTAGATGTTGTTGTCCCGGACCTGCGCCCGCATCCGCCGCATCCGCCGCTGCTGCTCTTCGGGCGGCATCGTCAGGACGGCGTGCAGCCCGGCCGCCAGCCCGTCCACGTCGAACGGGTTGACGAGCACGGCGTCCGTCAGGTCGCGGGCGGCCCCGGTGAACTGCGAGAGCACGAGCACGCCCTGGTCGTCGTCCCGTGCGGCGACGAACTCCTTCGCCACCAGGTTCATGCCGTCGTGTAGCGAACTCACCACGCACCCGGCGGCGGCCCGGTACAGGGCGTAGATCATCTCCGGCCCGGTGTGCTCGTTGAGGAACACGACCGGCCGCCAGTCCGGCGTGCCGTGCCGGGCGTTGATCCCGTCCGCGAGGGAAAAGATCTCGCGGGTCAAGTCGCGGTAGGCCGGGAGCGTCGTCCGGCTCGGCGCGCCGAGTTGGACCATGTGGAACCGCCCGACCAGCTCCGGCTGCCGCTGGAGCAACCGGTCCACGGCCCGGAGGCGTTCGGGGATGCCCTTCGTGTAATCGACGCGGTCCACGCCGACGATCAGCGGCCGGCCGCCGAGGCCGTACTTGCGCCGCACGGCCGCGACCCGGTCGTCCCAGTCGTCCCCGGCGTATTCGGCGGCGAGGTCCGGATCGACGCTGATCGGGAACGGCCGGACCCGCGTGTCGCGGCCGCCGCGGCCGACGCTGAACCGCTCCCGGCAGATGCGGGACTCGAGCGTCCGGTCCACCGTCTCCAGGAAGTTGTTGCAGTCGTACTGGGTGTGGAACCCGAGCAGGTCGTTACCGAGCATCCCGTCGAGCAACTCGCCGGCCCACGGGCAGAGGCGGAACGTCTCGGAGTTCGGCCACGGGATGTGCCAGAACTGCGCGACCGCCAGGTCCGGCCGGGCCGCCTTCAACAGCCGCGGGAGCAGGGCGAAGTGGTAGTCCTGCACGAAGACCACCGCCGGGCCGCCTTGCGCTTCCTCAAGGACGGCCTCGGCGAAGAGCTGGTTCACCTCGCGGTAAACCGCCCAGTGGGTCGGGTCGAACGTCGGCCGCTGGTACACCTGGTGGCAGAGCGGCCAGAGCGTGCTGTTCGCGAACCCGTAGTAGTACCCGGCCTCCTGCTCGGCCGTCAGCCAGACGCGGCGGAGGGTGTAGGTGGGGTCGTCCGGGGGGACGGAGAGGCGTCCCCGGTCGTCGGCCGTCAACTGGTCGGCGTTACCCGACCCGTGCCCCACCCACACGCCCCCGCAGGCTTGCATCACCGGGTCCAGGGCCGTCGTCAGCCCGCCCGCCGGCCGCATGACCTCGATCGCCCCGTCCCGGTACTGGTGGATGTACGGCTCCCGGTTGGCGACCACGATGAGCTTCGCGCCGCCGAACCGGGTCCGGGCCACGTCTTCCAGTCGTTCTTTGGTCCAGCCCACGGGGCCTCCGGGGGAAATTGGGTCAATCGAGGGAGTAATGTGTCTTCCGCGTCGTCGTCGGACGGCACGGGCACGACAGTTGCCCCCTCCAACGCAAGCCGTGTACCAGAGGGCAACGTGGGGTCGGGATCGGCCGGGCGAACGGCGGCCGCGGCCGGGGCGGATCGGAAAACGTCCTGCAAGTTAACCGCTGGAATACGTGTAGAGTTAGGATGTTCCCATCGAACGAACGGAACTTCGCCCGCCCCCACTCGTTGAACCAGAAAACGGGACCTCATGGCCGAGCTAGACGAACGAGATACCGCGGCCCGTGGGATCGGAATCTGGCCGAACTGTCCAGAATCTGCACAGGAGACGGGTAAACTCATGGCCCCTCGCATCTGGACCGGCGTGGCCCTGCCCGTGGCGGCCGTCAGCATCCTGTTGCTGCTCATGGCCGGCGGCACGGCCTGGTACGTCCGCACCATGCAGGCGTCCGTCGCCGGCATGTTGACCGAGAACGTCACGAGCATGAGGGCGGCGCAGAACCTGGAGCTGTCCGTCCGCGACCTCCGCAGCCAGGGCGTCCGGTACTTGATTACCGGCGACTCGAAGATGCTCGAACCGATCCCGCGGCTGCAAGAGCGGACGATGGCCGCCCTGGAGAACGCCGAGCGGCTGGCGACCACGCCGGCGGAGCGATCTCTGATGCAGAAGACGCGGGCCGGCCTCCAGGAGTTCTTCACCGAGTACCAGCGGATGACCCAGGGGCAGGCGGCGCGGGCCGACTACACCAAGACGCTCGCCCTGATCGACTCGTTGCTCACCGAGGAAGTCATCGAGCCGACGCGGGAGTACCTCCGGCTGAACGAGGGGATGCTGACCAAGGCGAACGAGGAGAACCAGCGGGTCGCGTCGCTGGTCACGACCGGGCTGATCGCGCTCGGGCTGTTCGGCGGGTTCGGTGGGCTACTCGGCGGCTGGGTTCTCTCTTCGACCATCCGGCGGACGATGCTCAACACCGAAGTCCGGCTCCGGACGACGGCCCGGCAACTGGACGAGGCGGCCCGCACGGCAGAGGACACGGCGAACCGGGCCGGCCGGTCCGCGGACGCGCTGGACGCCGTGGCGACGAGCGCGACGGCCGTGCTCGCCCGGCTGAAGCAAACGGAGAGCGACGCCCTCCGGGCCGAGCAACTCGCGTGGGCCGGGCAGATGGCCGCCGGCATCGCCCACGAGGTCCGCAACCCGCTCATGGCGATCAAGCTGTTGATTCAAGCCCTGGCCGACGGCCGCACCGGCGACCGCATCCGCGCGAAGGACGTGCAGGTGCTGGAAGAGGAGATCATCCGGCTGGAACAGACCGTCGGCTCGTTCCTCGACTTCGCCCGCCCGCCGCGGCCGGACAAGAAGCCGGTCGCCGTCGGCCCGCTCGTCGAGCAGGTGGCCGACCGCGTCCGCAGCCGGGCGACGCTCCAGGGCGTGGCCGTCGTCGTGGACGTGTTCAGCCCGGTCGTCGCGGACGTGGACCCGAACCAACTGCAACAAATCCTGTACAACCTGCTGTTCAACGCCCTGGAGGCCCAACCGGACGGCGGCGCGGTGCGGGTCGAGGTCCGGGCCGGGGACGCCCTGGAAATCACCGTGGCGGACGACGGCCCCGGCCTCGCCGCCGAGGTCCGCGACCGGGTTTTCGAGCCGTTCGTCAGCACGAAGGACACCGGCCTGGGCCTCGGCCTGTCGATCTGCCGCCGCATCGCGGACGCCCACGGCGGCGAGATCGAGGCGGCCAACCGGGCGGCCGGCGGGGCGGCGTTCGTCGTCCGGCTGCCGCTCGCCCGCACCGGCCGGTCGGCCGTCATCCCCCGCCCGCCGCGAGCCGTCCCGCGAGGCCACGATGCCGAAGTTGCTGCTGGTCGATGACGAGCCGAACGTGCTCTACACACTCGACCTCGGCCTCGCGGCCGAGGACCGGGAGGTCGTCACGGCCCGGACCGGCAAGGACGCCCTCCGCCGCGTCCGGGACGCCGCCCCGGACGTGATGATCCTGGACGTGAAACTGCCGGACCAGTCCGGGCTGGACGTGTTCGACACGGTCCGGACCATCGACCCACGGCTGCCGGTCGTCATCATCACCGCCCACGGGACGACGGAAACGGCCATCGAGGCGATGAAGCGCGGGGCGTTCGACTACCTGCTGAAGCCGGTGGACCTGCACCAGCTGCAGGCCGTCGTCGCGCGGGCGCTCGACCTCCGGCGGATGCAGGCCGTGCCGGCCGTCCTGGACGACGCCGAGCCGGACGCGGCCGGCGACCGGATCGTCGGCCGGTCGGCCGCGATGCAAGAGGTTTTCAAGGCCATCGGCCGGGTGACGGCCGCCGACGTGAACGTGCTCATCACCGGCGAGAGCGGGACCGGGAAGGAACTCGTCGCCCGCGCCATCTTCCAGCACAGCCGGCGGGCGGACCGGCCGTTCGTGGCGATCAACTGCGCCGCCATCCCGGACACGCTGCTAGAGAGCGAGCTGTTCGGCCACGAGAAGGGGGCGTTCACCGGCGCGGACCGGCAGCGGGTCGGGAAGTTCGAGCAGGCCGACGGCGGGACGATCTTCCTGGACGAGGTCGGCGACATGGCCCCGGCGACGCAGGCGAAGATGCTCCGCCTCTTGCAGGAGCAGAAGTTCGAGCGGGTCGGGTCGTCGCAGACGATCGCGGTGGACGTGCGGACGATCGCCGCCACGAACCGCGACCTGGACGCGATGGCCGCGGCCGGCACGTTCCGCAGCGACCTGCTGTACCGGTTGAACGGGTTCACCATCCACCTGCCGCCGCTGCGGGACCGCAAGGACGACCTCGCCCCGCTGACCGACCACTTCCTGCGGCGGGCCAACCAGAAGTTCGGCAAGGCCGTCCGCGCATTCTCCCCGGAGGCGACGCGGCTCCTGGAGGCGCACGGATGGCCGGGGAACGTCCGCGAGCTGCAAAGCGCCGTGCGGTTCGCGGTCGTGCAGGCGGTCGGCGAGGTCGTGACGCCCGACTGCCTGCCCCACACAATCCAGGGGAACCAGCCGCCCGCGCCGCCGTCCGGGGCGGGGACGGTGGAGGAGTTGGTCAAGGACTTGCTCGCCCGCGGCGAGGAGGACATCTACGCCCAGGTCACGCAGGTCACGGACCGGGCGGTGCTGGAAACGGTCCTGCAACACACGGGCGGGAACCAAGTGATGGCCAGCCAGCTCCTCGGCATCTCGCGGACCACGCTGCGGGCGAAGTTGCTGGCCCTCGGCCTCGTCATCCAGAAGCACCTCCGCCCGGACGGGTAGGCTCACACCCGCCGCTTCGGGCCGCGGCTCGCCGTCGCCGTCGTCGGGTCGTCCGGCCAGTCGTGCTTCGGGTAGCGGCCGCGGAGGTCCTTGCGGGCGACGCGGTAGCCGGTCGCCCAGAAGCTCGCCAGGTCGTCCGTCACCTGTTGCGGCCGGTCGTTCGGCGCGAGCAGGTGCAGCAGCACCTTCACCCGCCCGCCGGCTATGCGGGGCGTCTCCGCGAGGCCGAACAACTCCTGAATCCGCACCGCCAGCACCGGTGGGCGGCCCTCCGCGTATTCGAGTGGTACGTCCCGGCCGCTCGGCACGCGGAGGCGGTCCGGGGCCTCGCGGTCGATCAGTTGTTGCTGCTGGTACGTCAGCCGGCCGCGGACGAGGTCGAGCCACGGCCCGGCCCGGAGGTCGGGGAGCGACCGCCGCCCGCGGCACAGGTCCGGCAACATCGCCTTCAACTCGTCGTCGTCGAACCGCGGCAGGTCGAGCGCCGGCATCCATGCGTTCAAGCATCGCAAGCGAAGAAGGAACCGCCCCGCCTCCGAGTCCGCGGCCGGGGCGACGCGGTCGAACCGGGCCGCCGCCGCGGCCGCCAGCACGCGGGCGGCCTCGCCCTCGTCGGCGACGTGACCGGCCGTGTCGTCGATGACCAGGTCCTCGAATCGCGTCCGCTTCCGCGCGACGACCCGCTCCGAACTTTCGTCGAACTCGACCTCGTGCCGGACGGTCAGCCGGTCGGCCGGCAGCCACTCGCGGCGGACGCCGGACGCCAGCCGGACGAGCGAATCGGTCCCGCCGGCGTCCACGTCCACGCAGGCGAACAGGTCCGGCTCGTTCACGCCGCTCTGGTGGGCCAGCCGCACGCCGCGGCCGCCGACCATCCGCGCCCGGCGGTCGGTCCGCTCCCGCCGCCGCGCCAGCCGGTCCGGGAACGCTGCGAACACGGCCCGCAACAGCGCCTCGTCGGCGTCCGCCGGAAGGTCGCTCCGCCCCTTCGTCCCCCGGTTCACCAGCCGAAACAGTTGGTCCCGCGCTTCGAGAACAAATCGGGCCGACCCGCGGGACAGCCGGCCGACCGGGAAGTCGAGCCGGCCGGTCGCGGCGAACTGCTCGAGCGCCTCCACCCGGTCCAGGAGGTCCGACTCGGTCGCGGCCGCCGGCGGGGCCAAGTGCGGCGGTCCGTCGAACGGCCGCTGGAACGGGTCGCGGTCGCCGAGCACGGCCGCCGCCAGCGCCGCCCGGCCCGGCACGCCGAGCCGCTTCCCTTCCACGAGCAGCCGCCCCAGCCGCGGGTGGACCGGAAGCCCCGCCAGTTCCTCACCGAGGGCCGTCAGCTTGTTCCCGCTCACCGCATCCAGCCGTTCGAGCAACCCGACGGCCTGCCGCACCGCTTCCGCTCGCGGCGGTTCGAGCCACGGGAATGCGGCCGGGTCTTCGCCGTGCGCGAACAGGTGCAGCACCGCCGACGCCAGGTCCACGCGGCGGATTTCCGGCTCCGTCTGTTCCGGCCGCGCCTTCTGCCCGATCTCGTCCCACAGGCGGACGCAGACGCCGGGCCGGGTCCGGCCCGCGCGGCCGCCCCGCTGGTCCGCGGACGCCTTCGAGATCGGCACGAGCCGCAGCCGGTCCATGCCGACGGCCGTGTCGAACTCCAGTTGCCGGGCCTGCCCGGTGTCGATGACGACGGCCACGCCATCGACGGTGACGGACGTTTCCGCGACGTTCGTGGCGAGGACCACCTTCCGCCGGTCGAGCCGCTGCAGCGCGCGGTCCTGCTGGTCCGGCGGCAGCTCGCCGTGCAGCGGGAGCACCGCGACCGCCGGTTCGAGGTCCGCCAGCGCGTCGGCCGTGCGGCGGATCTCGCCGAGGCCGGGGAGGAACACGAGCACGTCGCCGTCCGCCGCCCGCAGGGCGTCCCGCACGGCGCTCGCGGCCGCGTCCGGCCACGGCGTCTCGGCCCGCTTCGGCCGGTAGCGGACCTCGACCGGGAACGTCCGCCCCTCGCTCGTAACGACCGGGCAGCCGCCGAGGTACTCGCTCACCGGCCCGGCGTCGAGCGTCGCGGACATGACGACGGCCCGCAGCTCCGGCCGCGCCTGCCGGACCAGCCGGACCATGCCGAGGGCGAGGTCGGCCTCCAGCCCCCGCTCGTGGAACTCGTCGAACACGACGGCCGACGCCGCCTCCAGGAACGGGTCGTCGTGGAGCATCCGTAGCAGGACGCCGGGGGTGACGGCCAGCACCCGCGTCCGCGGCCCGGCGGCGCGGTCGAACCGGACGTGGTAGCCGAACACCTCGCCGAGCGGCGAGCCGTGTTCGACCGCCATCCGCCGGGCCGCGGCGCGGGCGGCGACCCGCCGCGGTTCGAGGACCAGCACGGTGCCGGGCACGGTCGCCATCAGCGCGGGCGGCACGCGGGTCGTCTTCCCGGCCCCGGTCGGCGCGCGGAGGACGGCCGCGCCGCGATCCCCCAGCCGGGCGAGTAGTTCGGGCAAAACGGCATCGACGGGCAGCGGGTCGCGGCTCATGCGGCTGATTTTAGCGGCGGTTCGGCCGGTCGGTTGCATCCGGCCGGGGGTGTTCTAGGATGTCGGAATCAGCAGGTGCTGAGCCGCCCCCTCGCCCGGCCACACCTTCACGCGAGCCGTAGCATGCCGGGCGGTGACCCGCCGATTCCGCCGTCCAAGTTGGACGCCACCCACCTCGTCCGCCCGCGGCGGCCGGACCCCCACCCCACGCCGCGGGGCGAGCCGCTGCCGGTGGCCGTCACCCCGCAGGCGTCGGCCGGGCTGCCCGGCGTGCCGTTCCCCGAGCCGGGCGACTGGTTCCTCCACTTCGAGCTAGTCAAAGAGATCGGCCGCGGGTCGTTCGCCCACGTTTTCCTCGCCCGCCAGGAGTCGCTCGCCCACCGGCTGGTCGTCCTCAAGGTGACGACCGCCCAGACGGACGAGCCGCAGAACCTCGCGCGGCTCCAGCACACGAACGTCGTTCCGGTCTATTCCGTCCACAACGCCGGGCCGCTCCAGGCGCTGTGCATGCCGTACCTGGGCGAGGTGACGCTGGCGCAAATCCTCGCGACCCTCGACGGCACGCCGAAGGACCAGCGGGCCAACGGCGGGGTGTTGCTCGCCCCGGTGGCGGCCGCCGCCCCGGCCGACGCCCCGGCGCTGGCGGACGCGGTCGCGGCGCTCGCGAAGCTGTCGTTCGTCGAGGGGTGCGTGTGGTTCGTCGGCCAGCTCGCCGCCGGGCTGGGGCACGCCCACGCCCGGCACATCCTGCACCGCGACCTGAAGCCCGGCAACGTCCTGGTCACGTCGGACGGCGTGCCGATGCTGCTCGACTTCAACGTGTCGTGCGAGTCGGCCCGCGGGGCGGACGGGATGCTCGGCGGGACGCTGGCGTACATGGCCCCGGAGCACCTCCGGGCGTTCCTGGACCCGGCCGTCGCGGTGGACGAGCGGGGCGACCTCTACTCGCTCGGCGTCATCCTGTACGAACTCCTGACCGGCCGGCAGCCGTACCCGCTGCCGGAGGCGGTCGGGGCCGCGGACGCGCTCCCCGCGCGGATCGCCCAACACGCCGAACCGCCGCCGCCGCCGAGCCGGTTCAACCCGAGCGTCCCGCCGGCCGTGGACGCGATCGCGCTCAAGCTGCTCGCCCCCGACCCGGCCGACCGGTACGCCTGTGCCGCCGACATCCGGGAGGACGCGACCCGGCAGCTCGCGGCCCGGCCGTTAAAGTTCGCCCGGAACGCGTCGGCCGTCGAGCGGGTGGCGAAGTGGCGGCGGCGGAACCCCGGCCTGGCGGCCGCCGCCCTGGCGCTGGCCGCCGTCGTCGTGCCGGCCGTCGTCGTCGCCGCCCGGCAGGCCGACCTCGTCGCCCGCACCGGGCAACTCCAGCGGGCCGAGGCCGACGGCCGGTGGGCCGCGGCCGTGGCCGACCTGAAGGCGGCCGAGGCGATGCTCGGCTCGCACACGGACGCGGCCCTCCGCGGGCACGGGCTGGACCTGGCGCAGGGCGTCCTGGCCGGGTACGGGGTCGCCCAGGACGCGGGGTGGGAATCGCGGCCGGCGGTCGCCCTGCTCGCCCCGGACCGCCGGGCGGAGTTGAAGGCCCGCTTCGCGAACGCATCGATCCTCATGGCGCGGGCCACGGCGGGCACGCCGGACGGCCTCCCGACCGCCCTCGCCTGGAACCGGCTGGCCGGGCGGCTGTTCGCCGACGCCGACCGGCCGGCCGTCGTCGCCCGCCACCGGGCCGAATTTGAGGCGCGGCTCGGCGGCCGGCCGGTGCCCCGGTTCGCCGCACCGGACCCGGCGACGGCGCGGCCGGCCGACCTTTACTTCGACGGCCTCGACCTCGCGGCCGCCGGCCGGCCGGCCGAGGCGCTGCCGCTGCTCGCCCGCGCCTGCGACCGCGACCCGACCCGGTTCCTCGCGTGGTTCGCCCGCGGCATGTGCCACGACGCCCTGAACCAGCCGGCGGAGGCCGTCACCGCGTTCGCCGTCGCCGCCGCCCTGCGGCCGGAGTCGCCGTTCCCGCACGCGAACCGCGGGGTGGCGCTCGTCCGCCTCCGGCGGTTCGCCGAGGCCGAGGCCGACCTCACCCGCGCCCTCGACCTCAAGCCGGGCTGGGGGCCGGCCCTGTTGAACCGCGGGACGGCCCGCGACGGCCTGCGGCGGCCGGCCGACGCGGCCGCCGACTACACGGCCGCGCTCGCCGACCCCGCCGCACCGACCCGGCTGTACTTCCTGCGGTCGCGGGCCCGCCGGGCCGCCGGGGACGCGGCCGGGGCGGACGCCGACCGCGCGGAGGGACTGGCCCGCACGCCGACCGACGCCCTGAGCTGGACCGCCCGCGGGGCGTGGCGGCTGGCCGCGAAGCAACCGCACGAGGCGCTCGCGGACTTCGACGCCGCGCTGGCGCTCAACCCGACGTTGCGGGACGCGCTGGTGAACAAGGCGGTCGTCCTCGCCGACCACCTCCGGCGAGAGGCGGACGCGATCCCGGTGCTGGACGAGTTATTGACCCGCCACCCGAGCCACGCGGACGCGCTCGGGTCCCGCGGCGTGTACCACGCCCGTCTCGGCCGCGCGGCCGAGGCCGGGCGGGACGCCGCGGCCGCCCTCATGCTCGACGGGTCGGCGTACCGCCACTTCCAGGTCGCCGGGGTGTTCGCGCAGTTGGCGAAGGCCGATCCGGCGGGGCCGGCGAAGGACAAGGCGTTCGTCCACCTCGCGCTGGCCGTCAAGGCCGGGTTCGCGGACCGGGCGTTGCTGGAATCGGACCCGGACCTCGACCCGGTCCGCCGCGACCCGCGGTTCGATCAGGTGACCGCGGCCGCGCGGGCGATCGACCGGCTGGGGCAATGACGGCCGGCATCGGTCGATCGCTCGGATCGCCACAGGGGCCGTTGTTTGCTCGCTCCGACCGATGGCACAAAACAAGCGCCGCATCTTAATCCCGACGGACGACAACCGAGACATTTCGCTTGCCTAGCCGGAATCCTGGCCCATTAATTCGTTACCCCACAACCTTCTCGTCATCCTTCACACCCGTGGGGTTTCCCTCCATGCGGCCGTTCGTCCGCCTCCGCGTCGAGTCCCTCGAACCCCGCGACCTCCCGGCGACGTTCGGCATCCCGTGGCCGGACGCCGAACGGCTCACCCTCAGCTTCGCCCCGGACGGCACGGCCGTCGGCGGCGGAAGTAGCTCGCTGTCCGCGCTCGGTCCCGACGCCCGGCGGGACGCGCTCCGCGCGTTCCAGGCGTGGGCCGTTGCCGCGAACGTGAACGTCGGCCTCACGGCGGACGACGGGTCGGCGTTCGGCGTCGGCGGCGCGACCCAGGGCGACCCGCGGTTCGGGGACGTTCGCGTCGGAGGCGTCCCGCTCCCGTCGGACGTGCTCGCCGTCACCGCCCCCTACGCCCCGCTCGACCCGTACTCCGGGGACGTGGTCATCAACACCGCCGCCTTCCCCGGCGGGCCGGACCTGTACACGGCGCTCTTGCAAGAGGCCGGGCACGCCCTCGGCGTCGGCAACAGCCCGGACCCGGCGTCGGCCATGTTCGAGTTCTACCGCGGGCCGCGGGCCGGGCTGTCCGCCGCGGACGTGGCCGCCGTCCAGGCGCTCTACGGCCCGCGGGCGGCGGACCGGTTCGAGGGCCGTACCGAGAACGACACGCCGGGAACGGCCACCCCTTACACCGGCCCCCTTCAGGCCGACCTCACCACGGCCGGCGACGCGGACGTGTACCGGGTCACGACCGGCCTCCTCACCCGCGGCGTCACGGTCAACCTTACGGCCGCCGGCCTGAGCCTGCTGACGGCGAAGGTCGAAGTCCTGGACGCGGGCGGAACCCCGGTCGCCGCGCTGGTCGCGACCGACCCGGCGAGCAACGACATCACCGTCTCGCTCGGGTCCGTCCGCCGGCTGGCGACGTACTACGTCCGCGTGTCCGCGGCCGCCCCGGACCCCTTCGCGGTCGGGGCCTACGGCCTGTCCGTGACCCAGCACTCGCTGGTGTCGGACCTGACCGGCCTCGTGTCCGACGTGTTGGAAGAGACCGGACTGAACGACACGCTCGCGACGGCGACGACGCTGCTCAGCTCGACGGCGACGGTCGCCCCGCGGACGGAGTACGTCGCCCGCGGCGGGTTCGGGTCGGGTCAGGACGTGGACGTGTACCGGGTTACCGTGCCGCCGGCGACGGACGCCGAGCCGGTCAACCTGCTCGCGACCGTCTGGGGCCACGCCGGGGCGGCGCTCGACCCGTGGGTCGAGGCGACGGACGCCCTCGGCCGCCGGCTCCCGGCCGAGGTCCTGACGGCGAACGGGAACGCGACGACGGTGCAACTCCGTGGCGTGACGCCGGGGCACTCGTACTTCCTGAAGCTGTCGTCGGATTCCGGTCACCGGGGCGGGTACACGCTCGCCGCCGACCTTCGGACGGGCACGGTAGTCATGCCGACCGGGGCGACGCGGACGCTCACGCCGACGGCCGGCGCGGCGGGCGGGCTGACCGTCCGGCAGTCCGGCCAGGTCCACTTCGTCCTCACGGCCGACGCCGCCGACGCGGGACAGGGCGTCGAGTTGCGGGTCACGGCCGCGGACGGCACGGTCGTGGCGACGCTCGCCGCGGCGGCCGACCGCACCCGGTCAGTGGCCGTCTTCCTGCCGGCCGGGGACTACGCCCTCGCCTTCGTCGCGCGGGGGTCGGCCGGGCCGGTTAGCTTCCGCCTCGGCGTCGTGGTCCGGACCGACCCGATCGGGGCGACGCCGATCGACTCGACCGGCAGCCCGGAACCGACCAGCCCCCCGCCCCCGCCGGCCGAGTCCCCGCCGCCCCCACCGCCGCCGGACCCGGAGCCGGCCGAGTACCAGCCGCAGCCGTACTCCCAGCCGGGCTGGGACGAGCCGGCCGTGTGGTACTGAGCCGCCGGAAATGGGATTGGGTCAAGTTGTCGCGAATGGCGATCTCGGCGACCGCCGAAGAGCCGCGCATGATTCCCGTGTGTGGTGCAACCTACCCGACCGCCTTCCGGCGGCAGTGGTCGAACAGGAGTTGCCATTCGAGCAACTGCACCCGCCGGGCCAGTTCCTTGTCGGCGGCGTTCGTGTCGCGGACCCGCTCGCAAAAATCCACGAACTCCTGCGGACTCGCGTAGGCGTAGCCGACCGCCGGCGACTCCCGGCGGAGCCGGTCGAGGACCGGGTGCGGCCCGACCTTGTCCCACCAGTACTTGCTGTTCCAGGCGTCCGGCTCGCGGCGGTGCATGACCGCGTGCCAGAAGCTGCCGGTCGGCGTGTGAATGTCCTGGCTGATGGAATGCGACTCGTCGAGGAAGTCGTGGTACAGCCACAGCCCGGCGTGGCACGCCTTCGCCATGTCCGCGTCCGTGACGCGGCCGAGGTCGCGGAACGGGTCGAACGCGGCCAGCATCGCCCGCACCGGTTCGTTCGGCGTGCCGGGGCCGAGGGCCGCGAGGCGGGAGCCGTCGCCGAGGATCGCGGCGACGGCCGGGCCGTAAGTGGAGTGGTCGAACATAGTAGTAGGCACACTCCGTGTGCCGTTTCCTAGTCGCGTCGGGGAATTCGTCCGGGTCGCTGCGGCCGACAGCAGACGGCACACGGAGTGTGCCTACTACTATGCCAACACTTCCTTGACGACGTGCCCGCCGGTCCCGGTGATCCGCTGGTCGAGGCCGTTGAACCGGTACGTCAGGTGCTCGTGGTCGAAGCCCAGGAGGTGCAGGATGGTCGCGTGGAAGTCGCTGACGTGGGCCCGGCCGTCCACCCCGCGGAGGCCGAACTCGTCGGACGTGCCGTGGACGGTGCCGGCCTTCACCCCGCCGCCGGCCATCAGCATCGAGAATGCGTAGGGGTTGTGGTCGCGGCCGGTCAGCCCCTCGCTCATCGGCGTGCGGCCGAACTCGCCGCCCCAGATGACGAGCGTGCTGTCCAACAGGCCGCGCTGCTTCAAGTCCTTTATCAGCGCCGCCGACGGGCCGTCCGACCGGAGGCACATCTTCGTGTGGTTCCCCTCGATGTCGCTGTGCGCGTCCCACTGGCTGCCGGGACCGCAGTAGACCTGCACGAACCGCACGCCGCGTTCCACCAACCGCCGGGCGAGCAGGCAGCGGTGGCCGAACTCGGCCGTCTCCTTGCGGTTCAGCCCGTACATCTCCTTCGTCTTCGCCGTCTCCTTCGACAGGTCCACCGCCTCCGGGGCGGCCGTCTGCATCCGGAACGCCAGCTCGTAGGCCGCCTGCCGGGCGTCGAGGTCCGCGTCGCCGGGGCGGGCCTTCTTGTGCAGGTCATTCAACTCGCCGATCAGGTCGAGCTTCGCTCGCTGTCTCTTTTCGCCGACTTCTTCGGGCGTCTTCAGATTCAGGATCGGGCTGGACCCGCCACGGAAGTGCGTGCCCTGGTACGTCGGCGGCATGAACCCCGTGCCCCAGTTCCGCGCGCCGCCGAAGACTTCGCCCGTGCCCTCGGTGAACACCACAAAACCGGGGAGGTTCTTATTCTCGCTCCCGAGGCCGTAGAGCGCCCACGACCCGAGGCTCGGCTTGCCGGCGAGGATGCTGCCGGTGTTCATCTGGCAGACGCTGCCGACGTGGTTGAGGCCGTCCGCCCACACGGCCCGCATGACGGCCCACTCGTCGGCCGTCGTCGCCATCTCCGGCAGCCAGTCGGAGAACCAGTGCCCGCTCTGCCCGTGCTTCGCGAACTTGCGTTTGCTCGCGAGGAGCGTGTTCCCGCCCGTGCCCATCGGGGTGATGACCTTGCCGAAGCTGTCCGGCAATTTCTCGCCGTGCCGCTTCGTCAGCTCCGGCTTCGGGTCGAACAGATCGACGTGGCTCGGCCCGCCCTCCATGAACAGGAAGATGACGGCCTTCGCCTTCGCCGGGAAGTGCGACTTCTTCGGGGCGAGCGGATCGACGCCGGCCTCGGCGTTCATGGCGGCGAACGCGAGCGCGCCGAACCCGCCGCCGGCGAGCCGGAGGAAGTCGCGGCGGGACTGGAACGCGGGGACGTGCGGTTGCAAGACACTCATGGTCGGCCTCGGCGGTTACTTCGTCTTCAGGTGTTTATCGAGAAACGCATTAATCTTGTCCGCGTTTTCTTTGGACGCGAACCCGGCCCCGCCGTGCCCGGCCCCCTTCACGACGACGAGTTCGCTCTCCACGCCCTCCTTCTTGAGGGCGGCGTGCAGCGACTCGCTCTGGCCGAGCGGGACGAGCGTGTCCTTGTCCCCGTGGAGGATCAGGAACGGGGCGTCGTCCTTCGTGACGTGCGTTTGCGGCGTGCCGCTCGCGGCCAGGTCCTTCAGCGCGCCGGTCGTGCCGCCGAGCAGTCGCGTCACCGGGTTGTCCTTCGCGACCGCCGGGGACAGCTTCGCCAGGTCGGTCGGGCCGAACAGGTCGAACACGGCCTGCACGCGGGTGTCGTCCGGCTTCGCGTCCTCGCCCTCCAGTTCCTTCACGTTCGCGGTCGTGCCGAGCAACGCCGAGATGTGCCCGCCGGCCGACGCCCCGCCGACGCCGACGTGGCTCGTGTCGAACTTATACTTCTTCGCGTTCGCGCGAAGGAAGCGGACGGCGGCCTTCGCGTCGAGAATCTGGGCCGGGAAGACGGCCTGCTTGCTGTACCGGTAGTTGATGGTGGCGACGGCGTACCCGCGGGCGATCTGGTTCGCGAACGCGCCGAAGTTCGCCTTGTCCCCGGCCTCCCACCCGCCGCCGTGAATCCAGACGAGCAGCGGGAACGGGCCGTCCCCCTTGGGTACTGCGATGTCGAGCTTGTTCCGCTCGTGCTTGCCGTACGCGAGGTCCTTCTCGACGGTCGTGCCGTCCGGCAGCTTCGGGCCTTTCGATTGCGCGTGGGCGACGGACAGGGTCGCGGCGAACGCGGCCGCGGCGGCGAGAAGGCGGGTCATACGTATCCTGAAAGCGGTGGGGATGAGCGATTGTATCAGAATACCATCCGGGTTCGCGGGGTGCAACGCGCCGGACGGGTTGTCCGGCCGCTCCGGGGACCGTAGCCTGACCGTGGGGAACCCAGGAGGGACACGAGTGCGGGTGACGCTATTCCTGCCCCATCTCGCCGTGACCGGCGGGCTGGGCGTCCATTGCCGGAGCCTGCTCGCGGCCCTGCTGCGGACCGCGGGCGATTCCGACGGGCTCACGGTGCTCGCCCCGACCGACCCGAATCAGCTCTTCCCGTACTCCGGCCTCGACGACGGCTGGGAACCGCTGGTGAAGGATTCGCGCGTGACGTTCGTGCCGCTCGCGTGGCCGACGGACCACCCGTTGGCGCTGCCGCTCGACCGGCCGCTGGCAGAACCCGTTCGCGCGTCTTCGCCGGACGTGTTTTATGCGTCGTATTACACCGGCATGGCGGACCCGCCGTGCCCGCAGGCGGTGACGTTCCACGACGCCGGGTTCCTCGACTTCCCGCACGTCTTCGGCGACTCGGCGCGGCAACGCCGCGAGACGCTCGTCGTCGTCGGCCCGCGGATCGACTCGCTGGTGTGCATCTCGGCCGACGCCCGGTCCCGCATCTGCAAGCTGCTGCCGTTCGACGAAGCCCGGACCGACGTGGTGTGGCACGGCCTCTACGACACGCCGGAGGAGTTGGCCCACGCCCGCGGCGACGAGCACCTGGAAGAAACACTGTGGCCCGGCGGCGACCGGATCGCAGATTGGGGCGAGTACCTGTTCTCGCCGGTCGGGGCGGCGACCGGGTTCAACCGCGTGCGGAAGAACCTGCCCGTCGCCGTCGAGGCGTTCCGGCAACTCGTCCGCGGCGGCCTGGCGAACGTGCGGTTCGTTATCGCCAGCACCGGCGTCCTGCACGAGAAGATGCTGAAGGAACTGCTGCCCGAGGCCGAGTACGCCGGCGGGTCCATCGTGGATGGCGCGTGGCGGAGCGCCGACGACCGCGTGCGGGTGCTGCCGAACCTGGACCGCGGGCCGTTCCTGCGGGCGATGGCGCATTGCCGGACCGTCGTCTACCCGTCGCGGTACGAAGGCTTCGGCCTGCCGACGATTGAGGCAATGGCCCTGCGGGTTCCGATCATCGCCAGCCGCGCGACGAGCATCCCGGAGGTGGCCGGGGACGCCGGGTATCTCGTGAACCCCGACAGCCGCGACGAGTTCGCGAAGGCGATGCACGACCTGCTGACGTGGCCGGAGCTGCGGGCGGACCTCGTCCGCAGCGGCGAGAAGCGGGTCGGGCAGTTCACCCTGGACCGCATGGGCGCGGCGATGTGGGCGGCGTTCCGCCGCATCGCGACGTGACATCATTTTGCATTTTTCATTTCAACATTTCGAATTGGTCCGATCATTGTGGGGTCTACGGCCATGGACATCTCATACCAACTCGAACCCGACCTCCCCGCGGACGAGTTCATCGACGTGCTGGTCCGCTCGACGCTCGCGGAGCGGCGGCCGGTCCACGACCGGGCGACGATGGACGCGATGCTACGGAACGCGGACGTGATCGCGACGGCCCGCGCCGGCGGGCGGCTCGTCGGCGTGTCGCGGGCGGTGACGGACTTCGCGTACTGCGTCTACCTGTCCGACCTGGCCGTGGACGAGGCGTTCCAGCGGCGGGGCATCGGCCGCGAGTTGATCCGCCGCACCCACGAGGCGGCCGGGCGGCAGACGACGCTCGTGCTGCTCGCCGCGCCGAAGGCGGCGACCTACTACCCGCACGTCGGGCTGGAGCCGCACCCGTCGTGTTGGGTCGTCCGCGGCAAGCGGCCGGAGTAGCGAAAACCCGGCGAGCCGAGCGGCGTAAGCCGCCGGGTGAGGGCGAGTAACCCGGCGGCTTACGCCGCTCGGCTCGCCAGGCCCGTCAAACCTTCCCCGCCTTCGACCGTCGCCGGATCACCTCGTCGATGATCGTCCCGACGAGCAGCGTCAGCCCGATCACGGCCGGGATGCCGTCGCTCTTCATGCCGCGGAGGTTCACGAAGTTGTCCACCACCGGCATCACCATCGCCCCCAGCACCATGCCCACGGCCGTCCCCTCGCCGCCCCGCAAGCTGCACCCGCCGAGGACCGCGCCGAGGATCGCGAACAGCTCCCAACTCGACCCGCCCGCGTCCGACTGCACCGACGGCATGTTCAGGAACAACAGCGCCCCGGCCAGCGCCGCCAGCGTCGAGCAGGCCACGTACACGATCACCCGCTGCCGGTTCACGTTCACGCCCGCGTACTCGGCCGCCAGCTCGTTGTGCCCGATCGCGTACCAGTACCGGCCGTAGGCCGTGCGGTGCAGGAAGAAGCCGAGGATCGCGGCGAGGACGAGCAACAGCACGAACTCGCCGGGGAAGACGAGTTCGCCGATGGAGTTCTTGCCGACCAGGATCGACCGCAGCACGCGGAGCGGCTCGGCGAACTCCGGGTGGGCGGCCGGGTCGCGGGGGTCGGTCACCCACGACCGGCTGACCGTCCCGCCGAGTAAGCGCGCCAGCCCGCGGTAGACGAACATGCCGCAGAGGGTGACGAGGAACGCCTGCAACTTCAGTCGCGTGATGAGCAGCCCGTTCACGAGGCCGACGGTCGCGCCGAACAGCAGCACGAGCGGCAGGGCGGCATACGGGTGAACCCCCGACTTCATCGTGACGCCGAACAGCACGGCGGCACAGCCGACGACGGACCCGATGGACAGGTCGATGCCGCCGACGATGATGACGAGGGCCGCCCCGAGCGTGATGATGCCGTACTGCCCCTGCAGGTTGGCCACGTCGAACAGGTTGTCCACCGACCGCGCCGGCTCGGTGGACGCGAGCAGGGCGGTGTACAGCACCGTCACAAGCCCGATGATGCCGAGAATCCGTGTCACGCCGTTCCCCCCGTGGCTAGCCGCATGACGGCCTCTTCGGTCAGTTTGTCCTTCGCCAGTTCGCCCGCGATCCGGCCCTCGTGCATGACGAGCACGCGGTCGGACATGCCGAGCAGTTCCTCCATGTCGGACGTGATCATCCACACGGCCACGCCCTGTCCGGCGAGTTCGTCCACCAGCGAGTAGATTTCCGCCTTCGCTCCCACGTCCACGCCGCGGGTCGGCTCGTCCAGGATGAGCAGCTTCGGCCCGCGGGCCAGCCACTTGCCGTACACGACCTTCTGCTGGTTCCCGCCGGACAGCAGGCCGACGGTCTGGCCCGCGGACGGCGTCTTCACGCGAAGCCGGTCGATCCAGGTGCGGTGCAACTCCTTCTCGGAGCCGCGGCGGACGCCGAAGAGGTTCGTCAGCCGGTCGAGGTTCGGCAGGGTTAAATTGAACCCGACGCTCTCGGCCAGGACGAGGCCGTGCAGCCGGCGGTCTTCGGGGACGAGGAACACGCCCTCACGGATGGCGTCGAGCGGCCGGCGGATCGCGAGCTTGTTCCCGTTCAAGTAAATCTCGCCGCCGACCACCGGGCGGACGCCGAAGACCGCTTCCGCCAACTCCGTCCGCCCCGCGCCGACGAGGCCGGCCATGCCGAGGATTTCGCCGGCCCGCACCTCGAACGTGGCGGGCGTGATCGGGCCGTTGCGGTAGACGAGGTCGCGGACGGAGAAGATCGGCTCGCCGCCGCCCTTGCGGTGGTCCTTCGGGTAGAACTGCTTCAGGTCGCGGCCGACCATGAGGCGGACCATGTTGTCGTGGTTGATGTCCGCCCGCGCGAGTTCCCCGGCGTTGCGACCGTCGCGCAAGACCGTCACGCGGTCGGCGACCCGCTTCACCTCCGCCAGCCGGTGCGAGATGTACAGGACCGACACGCCGCGGGCCTTCAGGTCGTCGATGACGCGGTAGAGCGTTTCCGTCTCCCGCTGCGTGAGGCTGGACGTGGGTTCGTCCATGATGAGGACGCGGACGTCCAACCCGAGGGCGCGGGCGATCTCGACGAGCTGCTTCTCGCCGGGCGGCAGCCCGCCGACGCGGGCGGTGGCGTACCCGGCCGGCAACCCGACGCGGGCGAGCAGGTCGGCGGACCGCGCGGCCATCGCCCGGCGGTCGAGGACGCGGAGTGCGCCGCCGACGGTCTTCTCCCGGCCGAGGAACAGGTTGTCCGCGACGGTGAGGTTTTCCGCGAGGTTGAGTTCCTGGTGAATGAGGCTGACGCCGGCGGCGATGGCCGCGCCGGGACCGTTGAAGCGGACGGGTTCGCCGTCGAGTTTGACCTCGCCGGCGTCCGGTTGGTAGACGCCGGCGACGATCTTCATGAGGGTGGACTTGCCGGCCCCGTTCTCGCCGACGACGGCGAGGACCTCACCGGGGGCGAGGGTGAGGGAGACGCCGTCGAGGGCGAGCACGCCGGGGAACTGCTTGCGGGCGGCGGCGACGGTCAGGCGCGGGGGAGGGGGCATGGTGGCGGGTCCGAGGGCCAGAGTAGTAGGCACACTCCGTGTGCCGTCTCCTTCACGTCGCCGGGACCACAGACGGGTCTCCGCGGCAGTCAGCAGACGGCACACGGAGTGTGCCTACTACTTTGGTCGCCGTCGCTTCTACTTCTTCATCGACGCCAGGTCATAGTAGTAGGCACACTCCGTGTGCCGTCTCCTTCACGCCACCGGGGCGTCCGTCCGAGTCGCCGCGGCCGGCAGCAGACGGCACACGGAGTGTGCCTACTACTATGGCCGCCGGGACTACGTACAGGTTCCCGCGTCGCTCAGCAGACGGCACACGGAGTGTGCCTACTACTATGGGACGCTTCTACTTCTTCACCGACGCCAGGTCGTCGCGGATCTTCTTCTCCACGTCGGCCGCCTTCGGGTGCTTGATGACCAGGCTGTTGATCGTCTGGTCCGGGCCGCCGTCCTTCGTCACCACCTGGTACGCCGTCCCGCCCTTGCCGACGATCTTCGACTTGTCCCCGCGGGCCACGGCCGCCAGCACCTCGACCGACTTGTACCCGTAGTTGAACGGGTCCTGCCACACCGTCCCCTCGATCTCCCCGGCCGCGATCGCCTTCAGCGTCTCCAGGTTCTCGTCGAACCCGACGATCTTCACCTTGCCGACCAGCGACTTCGCCCGGACCGCCTCCAGGATCGCCGGCGGGTTGTACGCGTACAGCCCGATCAGGCAGATGTCCGAAACGCCGTCCAGCCGGCTCAGCACGTCGCGGGCGTTCGTGACGGCCTTCTCGCCGGGGCCGCCGTCCGTCTTCGCCTCGCCGTCCACCAGGAAGTACTTGCCGTAGAACTTGCCGCTGACGCCCGGCTTCGCCGGGTGCGTGCCCGGCTTGCCGTTCGCGTCCGGCGTGGCCAGCTCGTCCAGCACGCCGCCGATCCGCCCGATGGCGTTGGCCGACGAGTTGTTCCCGATGAACATGGCGATCGTGCCGCCGTTCGGCAGCGCCTTCTTCACCATCCGGCCCGCCGCGCGGCCGGCCTCGTGGTTGTCCACGCCGATGTAGCAGAGCCGCCCGGTACTCTCCGGGGCGTCGTTGTCCATCGCCACCAGCGGGACCTTCTTCGCGATCCGCGTCAGGTCTTCCTCCTGCCCCTTCGGATCGATGACGCTGACGGCGATGCCGTCCATGCCTTGCTTCACCCACGCCTCGATGATCGGCATCTGGATGGCCGCGTCGAGCTTCTCCGGCTGGCGGAACGTGAGGTCCACGTCGAAGTCCTTCGCGGCCTTGTTCGCCCCGGCCTCGCACAGGTCCCAGAACGGGTCGGTGGTGTTCGTGACGATGCCGATCTTCGGCTTGCCGCCGGCGGCCTTGCCGCCGCTGCCCGAGTTGCTGCACCCGACGAGGGCGGCCGCGAGGACGGCCAGGGGGAGGAGACGAATTGCCAAGACGCACCCGCCTTCGGAACAGGAGGAGAGAATTCCGCAGGAATGTTGAGTAAATGTACGCCGGGGGAAACGGGTGGCAACATTTCTCGTGGATTGAAGTAGGAAGACGGCGAGAAATCGGCGAGAAAAATGGATGCGGGGCGAAGTGGACAAAAAGACATTATAGGTGTCGCGTCAACCCAGGTGGCGATTCCGCCACGGGGG
>NZ_JCABYM010000092.1:0-36911 GCF_059499385.1 Limnoglobus sp.
GACGCTCTTCCGATCTACCCACTCACCCGGCGGCTCACGCCGCTCGGCTCGCCCCCGATCTCCTGTTGTGCTCCCCGCGCGGGATCGACTTCCGAAGTCGAAGCCGGACTTCGGAAGTCGGGCGGAACACCGCCGGCCGGCGGCCGTTCCGGGCGGGAAATGAAAATCGTCGCACGCGCCCGATTTATGAGTAGCCGTTGACGGCCGCGCTCGTTTATACTCGGCGTACTCGCATCGGGACGCCACCGCAGGCGTCCGGCGTTTTTCCTTCCGTCATTCGCTTCGTCCGAGGGGTTCCCATGTCCGCACGCTCTCTCCCGAGCCGCGGCCGGTCGGCGTTTACGCTGATCGAGCTGCTGGTCGTGATCGCCATTATCGCGATCCTGATCGGCCTCCTGCTGCCGGCCGTCCAGAAGGTCCGGGAGGCCGCCGCCCGCGCCAAGTGCAGCAACAACTTGAAGCAACTCGGCCTCGCCCTGCACGGCTACCACGACGCCCAGGGCAAGCTCCCGCCGGGGGCGCAACAGGACGTGTTCCCGATCCCGAAGCCGGCGACGACCACGTACATCCGCGGCACGAGTTGGATCGTGTTCACCCTGCCGTACATCGAGCAGGAGAACCTGTTCCGGCAGTACAACTTCGCCCGCGCGTACACGGACCCGGCCAACATCGCGGTCGCACTGAACATCGTGCCGACGATCTACTGCCCGTCCGGCCCGCCGCCGACCCAGTACCGCGACCCGAACGCCAACCAACAACTCAGCGGCGTCGGGGCGGTAACGACGCACTACTACGGCCTCATGGGGCCGAGCACCCGGACGACGGACAACTTCCAGTTGACCATCGGCGGGCAGGTGTTCACGTACCGGATCGGCAACCCGACGATCAACGAGGCGTACGGCTGCTCCGGGATGCTCCAGCAGTACCGGGACAGCCCCGGCAGCATCACGACCGGGTTCACCGTCCGGCTGACGGACGTGACGGACGGCACGTCGAACACGCTCATGCTCGGCGAGCGGTCGATCTTCCCGCCCGGCAGCCTGAACGACTACCGGAGCTGGATCCGCGGGAACAGCGGCGGCAGCGGGACGACGAAGAACGTCGTGTACCCGATCAACTCGACGGTGTACAACGGGAGCAACAACTTCAACGACATCAGCATGGGCAGCAACCACACCGGCGGGGCGCTATTCGCCCGCGCCGACGGGACGGTGACGTACCTCCGGCAGACGATCGACCTGCTCATCTATCAAGCGGCGTCGAGCTTCCGCATGGGCGAGCTGGCGAACATCAACAACTGACCGGCGGCGAACCCCCGACCCGGCTTCCGGCCCCTGGTCGGAAGCCGCTTTCATTCCCACCCCCTCGAAGGACCCTCTCTCATGCGAATGCTACTTCTCCCCGCCGTCGTCCTGGCGGTGGCCGCGACGGGCTGCGGCGGCGACGGCTCGTACCGCGTCTCGGGCAAGGTGACGTTCAACGGCAAACCGGTCCCCGGCGGCAAGATTTACTTCATGCCCGACGGCGCGAAGGGGAACAAGGGGACGACCGGGTACGCGGACATCAAGGACGGCGCGTACGACACGTCGTCCGGCGTCGGGGCCCCGAAGGGGGCGGTGGTCGTGGCCATCGAGGGGGTGGACCCCGGCCAGCCCGGCGAGAAGGAGAAGGGGGTGAAGGACCCCGGCGAGGAATCGACGGTGAAGAGCCTGTTCCCGCGGTGGGAGACGACGCTGGAGGTGACCGGGGGCATGACGAAGGACTTCGACGTGCCGGCCGAGGCCGGCAAGCCGAAGCCGCGGGGCGAGACGCAGTTCGTCCAGCCGTGAGTCGTGCGGTCAGGCCGGCGGCCGGGGTTGCAGCTGCGGGTCGTTGAAGAATTCGGCCAGCGGCAACGCGAACCCCGGCAGCACGGCCCCGCCGGTGAGTGTGTCGGCGGCGGTCAGGACGGTGTGCGTACGGGCGTCGGTGTACACCGCGACCGTGCGGGCGTTCGGGTCGATGATCCACACCAGCTGCGTGCCGCGGCGGAAGTAATCGCGCCGCTTGCGGGCCATCTCGCGGCGGGTGTTGTCGCGGGACAGGACCTCGACCGCGAGGTCCGGGGCGAAGTCGGCGACGGGCTGAAGGTGGGCGTCGTCCGTCGGGAGGCTGGCCCAAGCGGTGAACGCGGCGTCCGGCATCCGAACCATGCCGGGGGCTAGCCGCATCGGGGCACACGGGCCGGCGACTACGCCCACCTTGTGCCGGGAGACGTGGTTCCCGACCGCGACGATCAGCACCGCGGCGACGAACGACTTCTGGGCACTCGCGGGTTTCACCACGAAGCTGCCGTCAACCAACTCGACCAGCGGGTCCCGCTTCCCGCGCCGCAACAGGTCTTCCTCCGTCGCCGTGCCGGGGAACGGGGTCCACAGCACGCGGCGCGGCGGAACCCCTAAATCGCGGAGTACGTCGGCGAGCGTGTCGTACTTTCGCTTCGTGGCCGGCATGCGCGATCCTTACAGGCGACGGTCCGTTCTAACCGCGGGCGGTCGCGGTCTTGTAGGGTGGGCCGAGGCTTTGCGAGGCCCACCGGGTTTTGTTCCCTCTCCCCCGGCTTTGCGGGGGAGAGGGTTCGGGTGAGGGGGTTCGAGCTTCCTCCGAGGGGAGGAGCGTCTACGCCGCGCACAGCCCCGGGGGGGGGGGCCCGCCCCCCCCCCCCCCCCCCCCCCCGCCCCCGGCGGGCGGGCCCGGGGCGGGCGGGCGGGCGCCCCCCCCACCCCCTTCCCCCTCACCCCGGCCCTCTCCCCCGCAAAGCCGGGGGAGAGGGAGGAGATCGGTGGGCCTCGAAGACTCGGCCCACCCTACAAGACAGCCTGCTCAAATGCTCTCGTACCGGTGGCACAGCTCGTCGAACTCCGGGCACGTCACGATCGCCGACTCCTTCAAGTCCGTCAGCAGCCGCTTCTCGTGCTCGTCCACCTTGCCGTCGTGGAAGACGAACGTCTTCAGCCACTTCGTCTCGGCGGCGTTGACGTGGCCGTCCGGCAGGACGACCCGCTTGATGAGTGCGAACACGAACTGGTGGAACTCCGGCACGGCCGCGGCCGCTTCCGTCCGCAGCTCCAGCAGGAACTCGACCTCGTCCTGGCTGACCGCCCCGTCGGCGATCAGCTCCGCCTTGAGCGCGGCGGCGGTGTGCGTGCCGATCGTGCCGTCGGCCAGGATGACGGCCTTCGCCAATCGCTTCCAGTCGGCCATGGTTGAACCCCCCGAGGATAGGCGGTACGATACCCGGCATTTCCCCCACGGACAACCGCCATGCGGACGTACCCCGGCAAGAACAAGCTCGCCCTTCAATACTTGTCGCTGTCCGGCGACGGGCGGTTCGTGGCGACGGCCAACCGCAGCCACTACCAGGCGCATCTGTGGGACCGGGTGAGCGGGAAGCTGCTCTACACGCCGGAGGACTTCCCGGTCTGGGGCGCGGCCGTGAACCCGAGCGGGTCGCACCTGTTCGTGTGGGGCGACGACGGCGCGATGATGGTCGATACCGCCACGTTCCAGGAGACGACGCTCGAGCCGGGCCGGTACACGACCGTGCTGGGGTTCCCGGCGGGGACCACGGACGTGGTGGGCGTCGTGTCGAACGACCGGAACAAGGACGCGTTCGTTTGCTACGCGGTGTCCGGCAACTCGGTTCGCGAGAAGTGGCTCGTCGAGGCGGGGCGGGCGGACTTCATCAACCGGCCGTTCGGGGTGTCGCCGGACGGCAAGCACTTCGCGGCTCAGAGCATTCCCACGCCCGTCGAGCGACGGGGGAAGTGGGTCGAGCAGCCGTCGCGGGTCCACGTCCGGGCCGTCGCGACCGGGAAGCTGGTGCAACAGGGCGAGCTGCCGCCGAAGCACGTCCTCAACGGCGTGACGAACGACGGCCTCGTCATCGTCACGCTCGGCGGCACGGTCATGAAGTGGGACTTGAAGGCGGCCGCGGCGGTGCAGGAGGTGAAGCCGAAGGGCGGGGGCGGCGGGGCGGTGCTGTCGCCGGACGGCCGCGGGATGCTCGTGCTGCGGGCGAAGTCGTTGCTGCAACTCGACGCGGCGACGTTCGAGGTGGTCCGCGAGCTGACGTTCCCGCTGGTCGGCGACTTGCATTCACTTGCGTACGCTCCGGACGGCCTGACCGCGGCCGTCGGCACGGGCAAGGGGCAGTTCGCGATCTGGGACGTGGAGTGATATAGCCGCCGGCTTGCCGGCGGGGTTCTGGGAGTCGCAAAACCCCGCCGGCAAGCCGGCGGCTATATAGTTAGTTCCCCACCACCTTCACCGGCGACCACGACACCTCTTCGCCCAGGACGTGCCGCCACACGACCGGGTAGAACTCCTCCAGCTTCGCCAGCGGGTAGGCCGTCAAGAGCGCCGACACCTGTTGCGCCGCCCCGCCGCCGACGTGCAACTGGTGCAGTGCCTTCCCGCTCGGCACGATCGTCGCGGCGATGCGCGGCAGCAACTTCGTCGGGATCGTGACGCCGAAGTCGTCCTTCAGCCGCATGTAGTGGGCCGTGCGGATCGCGAGCTTGTACTTCAAGGCGTCGCCGCGGGCCTCGGTCGTGGCCTTGTTGTGAATTTCGACCGCCCACCGGAGTTCCCGCAGGTACGCGGCCGCGTCCACCGGCCCGGCGACGGCGTGGAGCACCGTCCCGTCCGCGGTGCAGAAGTAGCTGGCCACGTTCCCGCCCTGCTTCTGCCCGTTCACGACGCGGAACGTGCCGACCTTCTGGTGCGCGGAAACGAAGTGGTCGTTGGCGTAGTCCCCGACTTCCGGCTTGGCGAGCGCGTTCACACGGAGCGCGGAGGCGTTGTTTCAGGTGAACCCGTCGTCCTCGATGTTCCCCGCGAGGTGCAGCATCAGCACGAGCTTGTCGTCCCGCTTCGCGAGCTTGAACGCCTCGGCCGGGGACTTGCGGAACGCGAGGTATGTCTCGAACGTCTTGCACCCGCCGATCTCCGCCGGCGGCCCGGCCTTCTTCTTCTCGACCGGCTTCGGCTCGAACTCGAGTTCGGCGTTCACCGGCAGGTTGGCCAGCTTCGCCTGCTGGACCATCTCGTTCGCCCGCCGCACCTGGGCCTCGACGACCTTCGCCCACAGGTGGTCCGGGTCCGGCAACAGCGGGTGGTGCGGCGGCATCCCCGGCTGCGCGGCCGGGAGCCCGGCGACCATCGTGACGTTGAACCACAGGCCGGGGCCGAAGCCCCCGCCGGACCGCCCCTCGCCGACGGGGTCGGCCGGCGGCGCGGGCGGGCCGACGAACTTCTCCGCCGGGTCTTCGCCACAATAGAGCGGGTGGCCGGGGCCGATGGGGATGTTGTGCCAGGGGTGTTCGGGCGGCTCCGGCGGCGCGGGGGTTGCCGCGGGCCGGTTCGCGTGGGCGTGGTAGACGCCGCCGCCGACGACGGCCCACGCCGGCAGGCCGACGAGGGCGACGAGTTTCCAGTTGACCAGCCGCCACCAGGACGTGCGATTCCGGGCCGACATGCGAAGCCTCCGCGACGGGATCGGATCATCCGATACAACCGGCCCGGCGGGGAAATGTTGGCGGAAAATGTTTCGACGGCAAGACCCCTGACTTCCGAAGTCCGGCTTCGACTTCGGAAGTCGAAGGGGAGAAGGGGCGTTCGCCGACACCGCGCCGGCCCCTGCGCGGGATCGACTTCCGAAGTCGAAGCCGGACTTCGGAAGTCGGCGGGTCACACCCCCCGCGCGGCGGGGTCCCAGACGTACTTGTGCAGCTGCAACTGCATCCGCACGTCCAGCCGGGACGCCAGCACCCACGCGGCCAGGTCCGCGAGGTTCACCCCGTACACGCCGGACACGAGCACGCCGAACCGCGCATCCAGCCGGTACTCGCGGACCGTCCGCTCGGTCCACTCCCAGTCGCGGCGGCTCGCGACCACGAACTTGATCTCGTCCGTCGGCTTCAGGTGTTCCAAATTCTCGAACCGGTTGCGGTCGGCCTCGCCGCTGTCCGGGCACTTCAGGTCCATGATGACGTGAACGCGGCGGTCCACGCCGGAAATGTCGAGCGCCCCGCTCGTCTCCAGCAGCACGGTCCGGCCGGCGTCGCACAGCGCGGCCATCAGCGGCAGCACCTCGGCCTGCTCCAACGGCTCCCCGCCGGTGAGTTCCACCAGCTCCGTGTCGAACGCCAGCGCCTGCGCCAGCACGTCGGCCCGCGGCATCCGCCGCCCCTGGGTGAAAGCGTGCGGCGTGTCGCACCACTTGCACCGCAGCGAGCACCCGGTCGTCCGGACGAACACGCACGGCCGCCCGGCGAACTTCGACTCGCCCTGGAGGCTGCGGTAAATCTCGTGGATCAGCATCTCGCCCGACGGCACGGCCTGCAACAGCGCCACCCGCCCGGCGATCGTCGTCGCGGTAACCATGTCCGTCATCGTAAGAGGTCAGAAGTCGGAGGTCAGAGATCAGATAATTTTTGCCCGTTCTGATCTCTGACCTCCGACTTCTGACCTCTCACCCCAGACCTCACCTTGTTGCCGGTGAAAAAATCGGCTAAAGATTCGGGTCGCGATTGCCGACACGCGCGAAGGACTCGCGCCGCGGCCGTGCAAGGATGCTCGTATGCCCCGTCTCGCGCTCTTCGCCCTGCTTCTCTGCGCGTCCCCCGTTCTCGCCGCCGACCCGACGCCCATCGACAAGTCGCTCGCCGTGCAGCGGGCCGTGGCAGAAGCGAAGGCGTACCTCACCGCGAACCAACCGGCCGACGCCGTGAAGTCGCTCGAAGGCGTGCTGGAGGCGATCAACGGCGACGCCGACTTCCTCGGCCTGCTCCGCGAAGCCTACGGCGAGGAGCTGAAGCGGCAGAAGGTGAGCCGCACGCCGGACGCGAAGCGGGTCGCGGAGTTGGAGGAGCGGCTGCTCGTGCTGAAGCAACCGCAGACGAAGGTGGCGGCGAAGGCCGAGCCGAAGCCGCCGACGATTGCGGAAGTCCCTAAGCCGGACGCGAACGTGTTGAAGGACGCGGCCGAGGCGTTCAACGCGGCCCGGACGCAGCCGGCGAAGTTCGCGGACGCGGCGAAGCTGTTCGCGGCGGCGCACGCCGGCGGCGCGGAGTTCACGCCGGAGCAGCTCGCGGCGTGGGCGTACTGCCGGGTGAAGGCCGCCGCCGACGGGTGGAACAAGTCCGGCCGCGACGCCGCCGCGACGACCGCCGCCGTGCGGGAGATCGAGGCCGCGCTCAAGCTCGCGCCGAACCACGCGGACCTACAAACGGCCGGGCGGAAGCTCATCGCCGATGTCGGCGGGAAGCCGTCCGCGCCGCCGGCGAAGCAGCCGACGATCGCCGAAACGGGGAGCTGGCTCGCGCTGGAGTCGGACAACTTCCGCGTGCGGTTCCAGGGTTCCTCCGACGCCGCGAAGGCCGTGCTGACGAAGGCGGAAGAGGCGCGTAAGGCGACGTTCGCGAAGTGGTCGTCGCCGCCGTCGAACGCTTGGCAGCCGAAGTGCGACGTGGTCCTGCACCCGACGGCCGCGGCGTTCGCCGCCGCGACGAGCCAGCCGGCCGCCGCGACCGGGCACGCGTTCGTCAAACTCGAAGCCACTATCGTCCTCGACCGCCGCATCGACCTGCGGCTGGACGACGCGAGCATGGCCGACGACACGCTGGCCCGCGAGCTGACGTACATCGTGCTGGCCGACCTGTTCCCGGACCGCGACCCGCCGCGGTGGGCGGCCATCGGCATGGCCGTGCTCGCGACCGGCACGGAGGCGGAGCAGTGCCGGCGGACGCTCGCCCGGTGCTATCAGGACGGCGAGCTGTTCGCGGTCGGGTCGTTCCTGGAGATGAAGGGGCCGAAGCCGGAGCAGGTGACGGGGTACTACGTGGAGGCCGTGTCGTTGGTCGATCATCTCGTGCGAAAGAAGGACGCGAAGACGTTCCGCATCTTTCTCTTGGACGCGCAGCGGTACGGCGTGGAGAAGGCGCTCGACCGGCAGTACGGCTACCGGTCGGCGAAGGACCTCGACACGGAGTGGCGGCGGACGGCGCTGACGACCTCGCGGGCGCAGAAGCCGTAAGTTTGTCTTCATATAGCCGCCGGCTTGCCGGCGGGGTATTGCGACCCCCGAAACCCCGCCGGCAAGCCGGCGGCTATATAAACCCTGCGTGAACCCCCCGTTCATCAGGGCCTCCCCCATGCGCTTCCTCCTGCCCCTCGTCGCGCTCGCGGTCGGTCCGCAGCTGCACGCCGCCACCAACATCGTCTGGATCGTCACCGAGGACATCTCCCCGTCCCTCGGCTGCTACGGCGACCCGGACGCGATCACCCCCAACCTCGACAAGTTCGCGGCGCAAGGCGCACGCTTCACCCGCTGCTTCACGCACGCCCCGGTCTGCGCCCCGTCGCGGTCCGGCCTCATCACCGGCATGTACCCGACGACGATGGGCAGCCACCACATGCGGTCGAAGCTCGTCACCCCGCCGCCGCTGTTCCTCGACGAGTTGAAGAAGGCCGGGTACGCCGTCTTCTGGCCGGGGAAGACCGACTTCAACTTCGACCACCCGAAGGGGTTCGCCGACACGCGGAACTGGGTGCAGAACCCGGACGTGCTGCCGGCGGACAAGCCGTTCTTCGCGTACATCAACTTCACCATCACCCACGAGAGCCAGGTGCGGGCGAACCCCGAGCAGTACAAGAAGAACACGGCGAAGCTGAAGCCGAGCGAGTTCCGCGATCCCGCGAAGGTGACGTTGCCGCCGTACTACCCGGACCACCCGGACGTGCGGCGGAACGTGGCCACGTACCACGAAAACATCACCGCGATGGACTACCTCGTCGGCGACGTGCTGAAGCTGCTCGACGACAAGAAGCTGACGGACAACACGCTCGTGTTCTTCTTCGGCGACCACGGCTGGGGCATGAGCCGCGGCAAGCGGTGGTGCTACGACAGCGGGACCCGCGCCCCGTTGCTCGTCCGCTGGCCGGGCAAGGTGACGCCGGGCAGCGTGCGGGAAGACCTCGTGGCGTTCCTCGACTTCGCGCCGACGGTGCTGAGCGTCGCCGGCGCGGAGGTTCCTTCCCGGATGCAGGGGCAGGTCTTCCTCGGCGAGAAGCAGGCCCCGCCGCGGAAGTTCGCGTTCAGTTGCCGCGACCGGATGGACGAGACGTATGACCGCATCCGGTCCGTGCGGTCGAACCAGTTCCGGTACGTGAAGAACTTCCACCCGGAACTGCCGTACGCGCAGTGGATCAACTACATGGACGAGATGCCGACGATGAAGGTCTGGCGGAAGCAGGCGTTCGCGGGAACCCTAAACCCGGTGCAGATGGCGTTCTTCGCGAAGACGAAGCCGGTGGAGGAACTGTACGACCTGACCGCCGACCCGCACGAGACGAAGAACCTCGCCGGGCTGCCGGAGTTCGCGAAGCCGCTCGCCTCGCACCGGGCGGCGCTCGACCAGTGGATCAAGGACACGAAGGACCTGGGCGAAGTGCCGGAGAAGGAACTGATTCGGCGCGGCCTCGTGAAGGACGTGCTGAGTACCGAGTACGACGCCCGCGTGAAGCTGCACCCGAAGACGAGTCCGGTCCCATGAGACGCGGCAGGCTGAAGACGGGCGGGCTGAGCGGCTGTTTCGGCTGGGGGTTCGTCCTGTTCTGGTCCGCCATCACCCTCGCCGCCACCGGGGCTTGCGGGTGGAACCTGATCCGCCAGTGCCTCACCTACGGCTACGAGCAGACGACCGGCACGATCGTCGCGTCGCGGCTCGAACCGCGGCGGAAGACCGTGGCCCTGGTCGTCGAGTACGCCTACGTCGTGGACGGGCAGCCGCACACGGGGACCCGCTACCGGTACGGCTCGGTCGATGCGAACGCCTCGGTCTGGCGGCCGATCCAGGCCGACCTGCCGGCCGGCAAGGAAGTCCCCGTCTACTACCGGGCGGGCGACCCGGCCGAGGCCGTGCTGCTCCGCGGCCCGATGGGGCTGGACCTGTTCGCGCTCTGGTTCCTGACGCCGTTTAACCTCGTCGCCCTCGGCGGCTGGCTGTTGCTCCTGCGGGGCGAACGCCCGGCGTTCGTGCCGGCCGACCCGCGGACGGTCCGCCGCACCGCCGCCGGGTGGGAGTTCCGGCCGATGGGCCGCGACTGGTGGCTCGTCTTCCTCGGCACG
Organism: Limnoglobus sp.; assembly: GCF_059499385.1. Taxonomy (NCBI): domain Bacteria; kingdom Pseudomonadati; phylum Planctomycetota; class Planctomycetia; order Gemmatales; family Gemmataceae; genus Limnoglobus; species Limnoglobus sp. The sequence goes on from NZ_JCABYM010000092.1 coordinate 10,172, forward strand.
CTGTTCGCCGCCTCGTTCGTCGGCGTCTTCGTGATCGGGTTCGCCGTCAGCTTCAACCCGCCGCTGGAACTCATGGCCGGCCTCTGGGCCGCGGCGCTGGCGGGCTGCTTCGCCGTCGCCAACCTCGTCGCCCACCGGCCGACGTTGGAGTTCGACGAGCTGCACCGGACGCTGACGCTGCCGAGGCAGGGCCTGACGCTCGCCGTGGCGGACGTGACGGGGTTCGCGGTCGAGCCGGGGAACCAGACGACGTTCTTTTACGTGGCCGTCCGGCACGGCGAGGGGCGGTCGGACCGCATCGGCTCGTGGTCGAAGCGGGAGACCGCGTCGGCCGTCGCCGGGTGGTTGACGGAGGCGGTGCGGGGTACGCCCCCGTACTGAGCAAAGAGTAAAGTCGTTGTTGGTCGTGGGAGCCCGCGCTACCATACTCAGTATGCTCTACCGCCAACGGATCCTTCTCGAGTTCCTACGCTCTGCCGGGCGACCGGTCGGGAAGATCGAGTTGATGAAGTGGGCGTTCCTGTTGAAGATGGATTCGCCCAGTCGAGGCGGAGAAGCGTTCTACGAATTCGTCCCGTACACGTACGGACCGTACTCGTTCGGAATGACTCGCGACGTGAATGCGTTGGCGAGCGCCGGTCGTCTGACGGCCTCAGATAAATCGTGGACACTCGGCCCGGAGGTTGAGATTCCGCCGCTGCCGACGGCGACGGAATCCGACGTGAAACGGATCGTCGAACGGTTCCGAACCACGCCCCAACGCGAACTCGTTCGACAGGTCTACCGCGCGTACGCCGCGTATACCGTTAACAGCAACATTGAGCGATTGGCCGTTCGCACGGTGGCGCCTCCGGCCGTCTACACGGTTGGCTATGAAGGGCGGCAGCTCGACGGATTACTCGATTTGCTAGTCCAAACGGGAATCCGACGGTTGGCAGACGTGCGGCGGAACCCGGTGTCGCGGCGTTTCGGATTTCACAAGAGTACGTTGTCAACCCATTGTGCCAAGCTCGACATCGAGTACGTCCATCTCCCTGAACTGGGAATCGCGTCCGAAGAGCGGAGCCACCTCTCGTCCACCCGAGACTACGCGGCGGTGTTCGCACGGTACGAACGGGAGACGCTACCCATCCAGGCGGAAGCCGTTGCGCGGGTGGCCGGTTGGATGCGTGAGTCCGCCACGGCCGTCATGTGCATGGAACGCGCTGCGTGCGAATGCCACCGCGGACGGCTCGCGAATCGCATTCACGCCCTCACCGAGCTGCCCGTCATTCATCTTCAGTAGGTAACGAATCGAACAGGCTCGGACCCTTCGCCGCGTCCGCTTCAAACGTCTTGATAACCATCCAGTTCTTTCGGTGGTTCGTCATGTTGCCCACGACGATCCACAAGTCCTTCCCGGTGCGGTAGCCGCTCGCGGTCCAGAGCGACTCCGGCTTGTCGGAGTAGGATTCGTTCGACAGTAACCGGTATGCCCCCCACTCCCGCACCTGGAGTCGATGGGTCGAGAGAGCGTCTTGGAACTCGATGTACGGCGCGTATCGAACCTTTCCGAACGCCGGTTCCGCCACGGCTTGATGTTCCAAATCTTCAAACAGTGACCGGTGGTGTTCCGGCGGAGCGGGAGCCTCCTTCTCGACGGCGGTTCCCGTCCAGTTGTCCGCCGGGACGAACAGGACGCCCAACGACATCCGGCAGGTGTTCAAGGCGTCAATAGATGGAACCTTCTTCGTGCTGAGCCAATCGAGAATGGCAGTTTTCTTTACCTCTGTCGCCGCCGCCCACGGCGTTCTCGTCGGGTTCATTTCGTCCTCGACGCGCCACGACTCCATCCGGTTGTCTTTCGGATTCCGCGTGAGGTCGAGATGATACGTGTACCGCGCCCGAAAGTCGTTCGTACCCGCGTTCGGGCCGACGGGGACCATCAACGGGTACACTCGCAAGAACTGGTTGCAAGACGGCGAGTACCCCGCCATGCAGACTCGCTGGCCGTACTTCTTGGAGTCCTCGGGAACCGTTCGTCCCAGCACGACGAAGTCTTCGACGTGGAGCGTACTCATGGGCGGGCCTCGGATTGATAATTTGTCCAGCATACCCGACCAGCATCGCCGGTCAAGAACGCCCGGTTCCGGTTCCCCGGTTTGAAAGGTTCTGCCTACAATTCCGGTATCCCCCCGGATACGGACATCCGGCGTTCACCCTCCTTCCACCAGGACCGTTCATGCGACTCTTCCCCCACGCCGTCCTCACCCTGCTCGTCGCGGCCGTCGGCTGCTCCGCCCAGGAAAAGAAAGACGAAGAGAAGAAGCCCGAGAAGCCCAAGCTCGCGATCGGCGACCCGGCCCCGGCGATCACCTCCGCGAAGTGGCTGAAAGGCCCCGAGACCAAGTTCGAGAAGGGCAAGGTCTACGTCGTCGAGTTCTGGGCGACGTGGTGCGGGCCGTGCATCCAGTCGATGCCGCACCTGACCACCCTCCTCGACGAGTACAAGGCCCAGGGCCTCACCGTCGTCGCCGTCACGACGAAGGACGAGAACGGCAACACCGAGGAGGCGGTCGGCGAGTACCTCAAGAAGCGGGGCGACCGGTTCCCGTTCGCGTTCGCGTTCTGCACCACCGACGAGACGAACAAGGCGTTCATGGACGCGTCCGGCACGGACGGCATCCCGGCGTCGTTCGTCGTCGATCAGCAGGGCAAGGTCGCGTTCATCGGCCACCCGATGGAACTGGACGACGTGCTCCCCCGCGTGTTCGCCGGGACGTGGCAGGGGCAAAAGAGCCTCGACGAGATTCAGAAGGAGAAGGACGCCCTCGACGCCATCCTGGACAAGGTCCAGTCCGCGGCGGTCAAGGCCGAGACGGCGAACAAGGGGAAGGGCAAGGAGGAGATCACGAAGGCCGTCGGCGACGCGGCGGCGGTCGCGGCGGCCGAGGTGCTGACGCTCTTGCCGGACTACGAGAAGACGTACCCGGTGAAGGCGAAGCAGCCGATCTTCGGGACGGTGAAGCTAGCCGTGTCGCTGCAGGCCCGGAAGTTCGACGAGGCGGCGGCGATCTCCGAGCCGCTCATCAAGCACGCGGCGGAGAAGAAGGATACGTCCACGCTCAACCGCGTCCGCAGCTTCTGGGTCGCGAAGGCGCTCAACCCGGACCGCAAGGGGATCGACCAGGCGGTGAAGGCGGCCGAGGCGATGGTGAAGATCGACGGCGAGGACAACATCCCAACGCTGCTGGCGGCGGCCGAGGCGTACTACGCGGCCGGGAACAAGGCCCAGGCCGAGGCGTTCGGGGGCAAGGCGGTCAAGGCCGCCGGCGACGACGCGAAGGCGAAGGAGGCCATCGAGAAGGTGCTGAAGAAATTCCAGGAGTGACCGCGGCGTCTCTCTCGACAACAAGCCCCGGCCCGTCGGCCGGGGCTTCTCGTTCGCGGCCCCGCCCGGAGACGACTTGTTGAAGCGCTCGCTCGCCGCCCTGTTCGCCGTGTTGCTCGCCGTCTGGTCGTGGCTGCTCGTAAAGCCGTCGCCGGTCCCGGAGTCGCTGCTCGGCGGCGTCGGGTCGGTGTTCGACCCCGTCATGCTTCAGTTCATCCTGGCGAAGTTGACGCACCTGTCCGTCTACGCCTTCTTCGCCGTCCTCGGCGGCCTGATCCCGGCCACCCGCCGCGGGCAGCTCGGGGTCTGGGGCGGCCTCGTGCTGCACGGCGTCCTCAGCGAAGTCGGCCAGATGGTCGGCTCCGCCCACTTCGACACCGGCCGGCACGGGTGCGTCCGGGACGTGCTCATCGACGCGGCCGGGATCATCGCCGGGGCCGCACTTCTCCGCTGGCGGCAGAACCGCCGTCCGGTTGCGAACGTCTGAAACGCGCTCTAAGGTTGGGGCACACTCCGTCCCGCGCGAGGCGTCCCGGCCATGAAGTGCAAGGCGTGCCACCACCTGAACTGCTCGTCCGACGCCGAATGCTTCATGTGCAACGCGCCGCTGTACCGGGGCGCCCCGAAGGTCCACGGGGCGCTGTTCGTGTTCCTCGCGCTGTGCGTGTTCATCCCCGTGTTCTCCGCCACCGGCGGCGTCATCCGCGTGCTGCCGTGGTTCGGCGTCAACACCGCCGGGATGCGGGCCGGCGGCGGGCCGGGCGTCGTGCCCCTGGTCATCGGGTTCCTCGGCGTCAACCTCTGCCTGCTCATCACCCGGTTCCAGATTTCCTTCAAGGAACAGCTCGTGTACAGCGCCCTCGTCACGGCGCTGGCGTGGGGGGCGTACCTGTTCTCGATCGTCGCGCTGGCGAAGGAAATCTCCGGCTCCCCCCGCCGCCGGGTCGAGGCCCCGCCGGCCGTCGTCCGGCCCGCGGTCGCGGCCGTCGGCCGCGGATTTTCCTCGCCCTTCTGACGCCGACCCGCGAAACTGACACTCTGGACAGGACGCACCTGCGCGGAGTGCCGGCCATGCGGCGACTTTCCCTTTCCCTCGGCCTGTTGGCCCTCGTCCCCGTTTTCGCCCCCGCCGACGACAAGAAAAGCGGCGTCACCACGGACAAGGAGAAGAAGGCCGTCGCCATCGACGCGAAGGTCGCGCCGCGGAAGCTGGACCACCTCACCGAAACGTACCCGATCGAACTCATCGCCGGGTGGGCGCACCCGAAGGGGAAGAAGGCGCACGAGACGGTCGTGACCATCGAGGCGACGCCGAGCGACGTTCACAAGGCCCTCGTGGAGGTCGGCCTCAAGCCCGGCAAGCCGGCGAAGGGGGAGGGGGCGGAGGCCGTCGGCCCGGACGTGACGGTCGCCATCGAGGTCCCGGCCGGCGACGGGCCGGCGAAGAAGCTGACGCCGGACAAGTTCCTCGTGGACCCGAAGACGAAGAAGCCGTTTCCGAAGGGCGTGAAGTTCCGATTCACCGGGAGCGTCGAGTCGCAGGTCGCGCCGGACAAGCCGGACAAGAAGTACGGGGCCGACCTGTCCGGGACGCTGATCGTGATCTTCCCGGTGACGGACGAGACGGTGCTGCAATCCAGCCTGACGATGAAGGAAGAGAAGTACCTGAAGCTGGAGACGAACAAGGACGCCCTGCCGAAGGAAGGCACGGCCGTGAAGCTGATCCTCGAAGCGGCGGGGAAGTGATGCGAAGACTCTCGTTCCTGTTGATCGCGGCCGCGGGGTGCTCGTCGCCGACGCCGCCCCCCCCGGACGTGGCGGTGGCGGCGGTGGCGGCCGAGCCGGAGGGGCCGCGGCCGCAGGCCCCCGGCGGGCTGAAGCCACTGGCCGCGGCCGTTCAGGTCGAGATGAAGGCCGAACCGTCCCGGTTCGCGGGCGACGCGGCCGGGAAGCAGGTCGAGGAATCGCTGACGCCGAAGGTCCCGCCGCCGCCGGCGGGCCGGGTGACGGCCCCGAAGCCGCGGGCGTCGGCCGTGGACCGCGGCGACCTGCCGCCGGCGAAGCCGGGCGTGACGGCCGCGCCGTTGCCGCAACCGGCGCGGAAGTCGGCGCTGCCGACGCCGCCGGGGGAGGGCGTCGCCGCCGCGGGCGTAGGGATGGAGTTGGACCTGGCCGAGCGGAAGCTGCCGGAGTCGCCGCGGGTGAGTTCCCCGCCGCGACCGCAGCCGTCGGCCGCCGACGTGCCGCGGATGGCGGTACAAGTCCCCGACCGCGCCCCGACCGACGACCCGACGGCGGAGCTTTCGACGGCCCGGATCGTGAACACGCTGTTGCTCGCGCCGCCGATCGCGGCCCCGTTCCTGCGACTGGTGCTGCCGGACCCGTTCGAGTTCGCGGAGCAGGTGAAGCCGCCGGCGACGTCGGAACTAGCGACCGCCCCGGCGTTCGTGCCGCCGGCGAAGCCATAGTAGTAGGCACACTCCGTGTGCCGTCTCCTGAGCGCCGCGGAGACCTGAACAATGTCCCGGCGACGTGAAGGAGACGGCACACGGAGTGTGCCTACTACTCTGTCACCATCCCTCGGCACTTCTCGGCCATTCCTGCGCACTCGTCCGCCGTCGGCTCGCGGCCGCCGAACTTCACCCCGTCGCACCACGCCAGCACATCCTTGAACCGGTCGAGCGGCTCGCCGTCGCACAGCTCGCCGGTCGTCCGCCGCGTCGCCGGGACCGCGAACCGCGCTTCCACGTGCGCCCGCACGATGCTCGCCAACTCCTCCGCGAATTCGCGGCCGCCGATCTCGTTCACGCGGCCCGCCAGCTTTTCCAGCCGTACCGCGGGTGTTTCCGCCGGGACCGGCGGCGTTTTCCTTCGCAGCCGGGCCACGACGGCCGCCGTCACGATCACCGCGGCCGCGACGAGGCCGAACGCCGCCGGGACCGGCACGCCGCCGGTCGGCGGCGGGGGCGGCGGGTCGATGAGGCCGGTGATGGTGCGAACGTCCGCCGCCTTCGGGTCGCGGACGGCCGTCTGCACCTTCACCGCCTTCGCGGGCACGTCGAGCGTCACGTCGCCCGCCGTGCCCGCCTTCACCGTCAGCGGCGCGACGGCGATGGAAACCGACTCGCCCGGCACGTAGGGGTCGAGCCGCAGTTGCAGCGTCCAGCTCGCGCGGCCGCCGGGCAACGGCGCGACGGCCGCCGGCCCCACGGGGCGCACCCGCCACGCGGCCGCCGACTCCGGCCGCAGCACGTCCTTCGGCACGGTGACGACGAGCGGGGCCGCCGCCTCGACCCGCAGCGTGGCCGTCAGCGACTCCGAGAGCCAGAGCGATTCGCGGTCGAGGGCGAACGTGACCGTGGGGTTCATGACGCGGAACCCCCAGGGTCAATCGGGGGCGGGGCTTTGTTCCCTCCCCCCTTGGGGGGGAGGGTTAGGGAGGGGGGTAAGCTACCCGATTCAAACGCGATTCTCACCGGGGCAGGAAGGTCTACCCCCCTCCCTAACCCTCCCCCCCAAGGGGGGAGGGAATAAGAACAGCAGCCGCGATGGTTCTCGCGCGACGGCTCGACACCCGCCCTCGGCCTGGTCATGTCATCGGCCCCTCTGCCGGCGTTCGCGGAGGCGGAAGAAGGTCACCAGCGCGTCGAAATGCTTGCCGTCGGTCCCCACGTCGATCAGGTCCACCTGCGCCGACCGCGTCAACTTCATGAACGCCGCCCGCCGGTCCGCCGCCCGCGCCGCGAACTGCTCCCGGAACCGCCGGCTGCTTGTGTCGATCAGCACCTGCCGCCCGGTCTCCGCGTCCTCGAGCTGCACCAGCCCGACGTTCGGCCACGACTGCTCCCGCGGGTCGGACGTGCGGACGGCGACCAGGTCGTGCTTCCGGGCCGCCCGGCGGAAGGCGTCCGTGTAGTCCTCGGTCGTCAGAAAGTCCGAGATGAAGAACACGATGGCCCGCCGCCGCTGCGCCTTGTTGAGGTAGTCCAGCCCCACCCCCAAGTTCGTCCCCTTGTGCTTCGGCTCGAAGAACAACACGTCGCGGAGGAGCCGCAGGACGTGGCGGGTCCCCTTGTTCGGCGGCACGTAGGTTTCCACCTGGTCCGTGAGCGCCAGCAGGCCGACGCGGTCGTTGTTGCTGATCGCGCAGAACGCGAGCAGGGCGGCGATCTCCGCGGCGACGGCCCGCTTCTGCTGCACGCCGGTCCCGAACCGCTGCGACGCGGACACGTCCACGGCCAGGATGATCGTGAGCTCCCGCTCCTCGACGTACCGCTTGATGAACGCCGCGCCCATGCGGGCGGTGACGTTCCAGTCGATGCCGCGAACGTCGTCGCCGGGCTGGTACTCGCGGACCTCCTCGAACGAGAGGCCGGACCCCTTGAACGCGGAGTGGTACTCGCCGCCGAGGAGCGTGGTGACGGCCCGGCGGGCCTTGAGTTGCAGGCGGCGGATCTGCCGCATCACGTCGGCGGGGAGCATGGCGGCCTACAGGGTGTTCGGGTCCACGCCCAGCTCGCGGAGCTTCGCCGCGAGCTTCTCCGCCCGTTGGCGTTCCTTCTCGGCCCGCTTCCGCTCCTGTTCGGCCCGCCGGTGTTCCGTGTTAGCCCGCTCGCGCTCGGTGTCGGCCGTTTCCTTCAGCTGCGCGAACGTGAGGAACGGATTCCCGTCCGGGTCGAAGATTTCGAGTTCCAACCCGGACATGTCGAACCGGATGCCGAGGAGCGGGCTGACGAAGTTGTGCATGTCCGCGACCGACACGAACCGCCGGCCGGAGCGGAGCCACCCTTGCAGCATGTTCCGATCCGGGTCGTAGACGTAGTATTCTTCCGCCCCGTGCCGCCGGTAGAACTGCCGCTTCCGGCTCATCTCGCGAACCGTGTTCCCCGGCGACAGCACCTCGAACACGACCTGCGGGAAGACGCCGCCTTCCTCCCACACGCGGTAGCTGCCGCGGTGGCCGCGGGGCCGGCCGAACGCCACGTACACGTCCGGGGCGGTGCGGATCGTCGGGTCGCCTTCCACCGGATAGATGAGATTGTCCCCGGCAACGAACGCGGCCCGGTCGCCGACGCAGATCGCCTCCAGGTTCCCCTTGATAGTCACGATCCACTCGTACTGTCGGGTGTTTTCCGCCATGGGCTTCCCGTCGCTGTCCGGGTAGACGACCGGCCCCGCCGGAACCGGGTTCAGAATCACGTCCATCGCGCCGCCCTCCCGCCGCTCGGCGGAATCTGTTCTACACTGATCCTTCACGCCCCGTGCCTTCTCTCCCGAGGCCACCACCATGTTACGATACCTTGCTTCGGCCTTCCTAGCCGTTTTGTCCGCCCCCGTTCTCTTCGCCGCCCCGCCGGAGTTCCGCGCCGTGTGGGTCGCCACCGTCGCGAACATCGACTGGCCGAGCAAGCCCGGCCTCCCGGCCGACGAGCAGAAGCGGGAACTCGTCGCCCTCCTCGACAAGTGCAAGGACCTCAACCTCAACGCCGTCATCTTCCAGGTCCGGCCGATGTGCGACGCGCTGTACGAGTCGAAGCTGGAGCCGTGGTCGTCGTTCCTCACCGGCACGCAGGGCAAGTCGCCGGGGTACGACCCGCTGACGCTCGCCATCGAGGAGAGCCACAAGCGCGGGATGGAGCTGCACGTCTGGCTGAACCCGTACCGCGCCTGGTCGCCGAGCGCGAAGGGGGAGCCGGCCGCGAACCACGTCGTCAAGGCCCGGCCGGACATCGCGAAGAAGTACGGCAAGCACCACTGGCTGAACCCGACGCACCCGGACACCCGCAAGCACTCGCTGGCCGTCGCCGTGGACGTGGTCACGCGGTACGACATCGACGGCGTCCACATGGACGATTACTTCTACCCGTACCCCGAACAGGACGCGGACAAGGACGAGATTCCGTTCCCGGACGACGACACGTGGGCGGCGTACCAGAAGGCCGGCGGCAAGCTGGCCCGCGACGACTGGCGGCGGGACGCGGTGAACACGTTCGTGCGAGAGCTCTACGAGCAAGTCCACGCGGCGAAGCCGTGGGTGAAGGTCGGCATCTCGCCGTTCGGCATCTGGCGGCCCGGCCACCCGGCGGGGATCGCCGGGTTCGACCAGCACGCGAAGCTGTACGCCGACGCGAAGCTGTGGCTGAACGAGGGGTGGGTGGATTACTTCACGCCGCAGCTCTACTGGCCGATCGCGCAGGAGAAGCAGAGCTACCCGAAGCTCTTGGACTGGTGGATGAAAGAGAACACGAAGGGCCGCCACCTGTGGCCGGGGAACTACACGGGGAAGTATTCTGCCGACGAGATCGCGGCCCAAGTGAAGCTGACCCGCGACCGCGGGGCGTGGGGGAACGTCCACTTCAGCATGAAGTCGCTGACCGGCGAGAAGCTGGCGAAGCTGAAGGAACTGTACGCGGAACCGGCGGCGATCCCGGCGACGCCGTGGCTGGGGAAGCGGCCGAAGTAAGTGCTAGTGCCCGTTCGTGCCGTGGCCGCGGTCGGCGATAAGCCGGCGGAGGCGGGCGAGTTCTGCTTCCGCCGCCGCCGCCCGTTGCTCCGCGTCGTCAGCCCGTTCCGCGTCCGTCGGCAGCCACGTTTCGGTGGCGGGGTTCCACAGCCGGAGGTTGTCGCCGTCCCGCTCCAGGTGCAGGCACAGCACCTTGCTCGGCAGGCGGCCGTCCTTTTCGCGGATGCGACGGTACTCGCCGCCGACTAGACGGAAGCCTTGCATGGACGGTTCGAGGTATTCTTCACGCGGGTCGAAAAGAAAATACTCCTTCACCTTCAACGTGTCCCGGTAGAGCGCCATCTTCGTGTTGAGGTCTTCCCGCCGCGTCGTCTTCGACGTGAGTTCGATCACCACGTCCGGGCCTTTGCCTTCCTCCCAGACGAGGTAGTTCGGCCGCAGACCGTCGCGGACGGCCTTGACCACGAACACGTCCGGCGAGACGTGCCGGCGGCGGTCGTTCGGCCTGTAGAAGACTAGCAGGTTGCCGGACACGTAGGTATTCGGGTCCGCGGCGTAGTGTGCCTTGAGCGTCGCGATGAGTTGGAGCATCAAGTCGCGATGCCAATCCGTCTCGGCCATGGGGCGACCGTCCGAAGTGGGGTAGTCGTTCAGGACGAACGGCGTGAACTTCCGGATCATGTCGGCGTCTCCTGACCGTCACGATACCATCCCGGCTCGACGATGTCAGGTACGAACCGTGCGGACGTGTTGCACGGGTTCACCCTGCCGCTGGCAAAGCTATTCGAGCGGTTGGAGAAGCCCAAGAAGAAGCGGAAAAAGTAGGCCGACTCACCGCTGCAGCTCCCGCTCGACGCGGTCGAGCAGGTCCTTCGCCGGCCAGCGGCGGTCGCCGAGGGCCAGCACCTCGTTCGACGCCAGCCACCCGCGGACCTTCTTCTCCGCCGCCACGGCCGTGCTGTGCTGGCGGACGCCGAAGTGCTTCGCGATCTCGCCGTAGGTCGCCGGGGTGTGCTTCCTCGCCAAGTACACGGCCACCATTCGCGGGTGGCTGACCTGCCACGACCGGGACTTCGACTGCAACTGCCCGGCCGACAGCCGCAGCACCTGACAGACGGCCGCGTCCACGTCCGCCACCGCGACCGCCCGGACGGTGTGCCGCAGCAGGTCCCCGAGCGCCTCGCGGGCGGACGCCGCCGTCACCGGCTGGCCGGTCACCTTCGCGAAGTGCCGGACGCTGTTCACCGCCCCTTCGAGTTCCCGGACGTTCCCCTTCAGGTTGCGGGCGAGGTACTTCAGCACGTCGTCGCCCATCGGCGTCGGGATGCCGGTCGCCTTCTTGCGGAGGATTTCCAGCCGCGTCTCGTCGTCCGGCGGGAGCAGGCCCCACGACGCGCCGCCGAGCAGCCGGTCGGTCAGTTCCGGCAGCAGCTCCTCCGCCAGCCGCGGGTGACAGTCCGTTGTCAGGACGACCTGCCGGCCGTCGCTGACGAGCGCGTCGAGCGTGTGGAGCAGCTCCTCCATCGAGCCGCGGCGCTTCGCCAGGAAGTTCAGATCGTCGAACAAGAGGGCCGAGCAGTCGCGGAACTGGCGGCGGAACTGCGCCATCTTGTTGAAGCGGGTTCCCTGCACGAACCGGTGGGTGAACTCCTCGGCCGTCACGAACACCGGGCGGGCGGTCAGCGTCTGCTTCCGCAGGGTCGCGTAGATCGCTTCGAGGAGGTGCGTCTTGCCGGTCCCGACGGGGCCGTGCAAGACGAGCGGGTTCGGGCCGAGGCCGGGTTCCTCCGCGACGGCTAGCGCGGCCGCGTGCGCTACTCGGTTTGAAGGGCCGGCCACGAACTCGGCGAACGTCTTCCACTTCCGGCCGAGTCGCGCGGCCTCCTTCTCGTCCTTCGCCTTCTTCTTCAACTCGGACGGCAGCGGCGGCGAGCCAGCGGGTTCGCCGAACAGGTTCAACTGCGGTGGCGGTTGCGTGACCGGGATCGGTTCCGGCGGCTTCTCGGCGAACAACTCCGCGTCCGTCACGAACCGTACCGGAACTTCGCCGCAAACTTCGATTACCGATTCGCGGATGGCGGGGCCGAACCGGTCGGCGGCCCACTCCTGGAACTGCGTCGTCCGGGCAACGACGACGCACTCGTGGCCGAGCCAGACGAACTTCGTCGTGGGCTGGAACCAGAGCTGGAACCGCGGCGGGCCGATGCGGTTCGCGAACACGGCTTCGATCCGCCGGGCGGGGTCGTCGGGCGACCCGCCCGCGGCGTCCGGAAACGGCACGGGGGTGACTCGGGATGATGGTCGTGAATCAAGGTCGGTAGCGTAATGATGCGCCGCGGACGGGCCGCGCCAATCGCGCGGCGGCGACGCCGGACGGGAGTGGGTGGGGCGGCGCGGGCGCATCCGGCACGCACGCGCGTGCGCGCAACATGCGCCCCAATCGCGCCAGCCGGTGCGACCGTGCGCGACGGAAGAATCGCGCGGCTCGCGGGGATGTTCGCCAACTTATCTCATTTTGCACGGTGGCCGTCGGGAATGCACAAGAAGACTTCGCGTAGGTCGGATTCTCGAAAATTCTTACCCCGATAAAGCCGCAACGCCGGCTCGTTCCGCACGTCCACGCTGAGCGCCACAGTCCGCCCGTTCGTCGCGGCCACTTCCGTCAGAACGAATTCGAGGGCTTGCCGCCCGTACCCGCGGCCGCGGTGCGGGGGCAGGACGCCGAGGTACGTCAACTCCGTCGTCGCGGGGTCGTCGGTCGTGGCGAGCAGTAGCACGCCGACGGGGTCGCCGTCGCGGTCGATCCGCCACCACCGCGGCGGCCGGTCGGCGGTGTCCGCGAGGTAGCCGGCCAGGATGTCGGCCCCGGCGCGGCGGCCGTTCAGTTCCGGCACGTCGAGCGAGCCGTCGTAGGTCCGCACCAGCAAGTCCGCGAACGCCGGCGTCGGTTCGGCGACGGGGACGAACCGCAACGCGGTTCGCGGCTTCGGCGGGGGCGGGGACAGGTCGCGGGTGAGGAACGACAGCCGGGTGACGTGGCGGAACCCGGCCCGGACGAGCGGCGGCGTCCGCGGCATTTCCGGCTGGCGGACGACGGCCTGGATGATGCCCGTCGGCTCCGTGCGGACCCAGGCGAGCGCCCCGGCGACGAGTGCGTCCCGCGTGGCGTCGTCGTCCGCGACCGGCAGCCAAACGGCCGCCAGCCCGCCGCCGAGCCGGTAGGCGAACATGGCCCCGCGGACGGCGTCGCCGTCCTTCGCGACGACGAGGCCGGCCGGGTCGAGGTCGCCGGCCGCGAACAGCGCTTCGAGCCGCGCCGCGGCGGCGGCCGCGAAGGCGGCGTGCGCGAACAGCACGCGACAGGCGGCCGGCCGGTCTTCGGGCGTAGCGGGGGAAATGGTGAGGAGCATAAGTCCGAGTTCGGCAATCGCCTGACTTCCGAAGTCCGGCTTCGACTTCGGAAGTCGAACCGGGCGAGCGACCCGTGCGGACGCGGGTGAGGCCCCTGCGCGGGATCGACTTCCGAAGTCGAAGCCGGACTTCGGAAGTCGGGCCGCCGGGTTACCGATAAGTCGTCGGGTCCGGCACGCCGGCCTCGGCGAAGCCCTTCCGCCGCAACTGGCACGAGTCGCAGCCGCCGCACGCGCGGCCGGACGGGTCCGGGTCGTAGCAGCTCAGCGTCTGCGAATAGTCCACGCCGAGGCGGACGCCCTCACGGATGATCTCGGCCTTCGTCATCTTCAGCAGCGGGGCGTGGACGCGGAACCGCCCCGCCCCCTCGACGGCCGCCTTCGTCGCGAGGTTCGCCAGGTTCTCGAACGCGGTCAGGAACTCCGGCCGACAGTCCGGGTAGCCGCTGTAGTCCAGCACGTTCGCGCCGATGAACAGGTCGAACGCGCCGACGACTTCCGCGTAGCCCAGCGCGACGCCGAGCAGGATCGTGTTGCGGGCCGGGACGTAGGTGACGGGGACGCCGTGGCCGATCGCCTCGTCCGTGCGGCCCTTCGGCACGGCGATGTCCGCGGTCAGGGCCGACCCGCCGATCGCCCGGAGGTCGAGCGTCACGGTGCGGAACTCGGCCGCGCCGAGGGCCGTCGCGACGGCGGCGGCGCGGGCCAGCTCCACCTTGTGCCGTTGGCCGTAGTCCACGCCGAGCGCGTAGGCCGTGTAGCCTTGCTCCCTTGCCACGGCCAGCGTCGTCGTGCTGTCCAACCCGCCGCTGAGGAGAACGACCGCCTTCGCCATGATCGAGTTTTCCGGGGGAATCGCGGGCGAATCGAGAGGCGAACGGATTCTATCAAGTTTCACGCGAGTCCGGCCGATGTACCCGCGGAGACGTTGAATTCCGTGAGGCCGAGGCATGTTCGGTTCGGACGCGACCCGCCGGTTCTTGCTCGCGCTGCTCGCCGTCGGGGCGACGGTCGGCGTCGGCGTGTCGTTCCTGAGCCGCAAGCACTCCGAATGGGACACGGTCTACCGCGCCGCCGGTCGGCGGTTGCTCGCCGGCGAGAGCCTCTACCCGCCCGGCACGAGCTACGCCTACCCGCCGCTGGCGGCCGCCCTCGTCGCGCCGCTGGCGAACGCCCCGGACCGCGACGCGCGACTGGTGTGGTATCTGGTGAACGTCGCGTTCATCGGCGGCCTCGTCGTCCTCGGCTGGCGGGCCGCCGGCGGGACGCGGCCGGTCGTGCAGGAGTCCGGCGTGTTCTGGCTCGGCATGGCCGTCGGCTTCCCGTTCGTGCTGCACGCGCTGGCGCATCAACAAGTCGATGCCGTCGTCACCGCGATCGTCATCGGCGGCTGCTTCCTGCTCGCCCGCGGCCGGGGGATCGCCGCGGCGACCTGCTTCGGGCTGGCGGCGGCCGTGAAATGCACCCCGCTCCTGTTCGCCCCCTATCTCTTGGTGAAGGGCCGGCCCGTCGCGGCCGCGTGGCTCGTCCTCGTCGCGGCGGGGGCGAATCTGTTACCGGACGCGATCAGCCGGCCGACGGACGCGACCTGCCACCTGGAGAAATGGTTCGACTTCTACATCGCACCAATGCTAAAGCCGGACTACGCCCCCGGCATCTGGGCGAGCGAAATCATCTACAACCAGTCGGTCGTCGGGGCCGCGAACCGGTGGTTCGGCGACGCGCTGCCGCCGCGGGAACTCAAGCGGTGGGTGTACGGCCTGTTCGCCGGCCTCGCGGCGCTCGGCCTCGCGGCGATGGCCCGCGGCCGGCGGCAGCCGAACGCCGTGGCGTGGGAATGCGGCCTCGTGCTGTCCGGGATGCTCTTGCTCTCGCCGATGTCGAGCGTGCCGCACTTCGCCACGCTGCTGCTCCCCGGCTGGTTGCTAGCGCGGGCGGTCATCGTCGAACGCCGGTGGGGGCTGCTGCCGTTTTTGGTCGCGATGGTCCTCGGCTCTGTGATGTCGAACAAGGACCTGATCGGTAGCCGGGCGTACACCCTCGGCCTGTGGGGCGGCAGCGTCATGTGGGCGGCCGTGGCCGGGTTCGTTGGGTGCGCCGTCGCGCTTGCGAACTGGAAGATGCCGCAGGTCGAGGTGGCCGTGCCGGAGGTGCAACCCGTTCGGCGGGCGGCGTAATAGAATGGCGGTTTGCGAACCGTCATTCCCGAGAGCCACAATGGATTTCACCGAGACGCCGTCGGCCGACCAACTCGAGACGTTCCCGAACCCGCGGCCGGGCCGCGATTATTCCATCGAGATCGTTTGTCCGGAGTTCACGAGCGTGTGCCCGAAGACCGGCCAGCCGGACTACGGCACGATCACGTTCACGTACACGCCGGGCGAGTTGTGCGTCGAGTTGAAGTCGCTGAAACTGTACCTGCAACGGTTCCGCAATCAGGGCATCTTCTACGAGCAGGTGACGAACCGGTTGCTGGACGACTTCGTGGCGGCGGCGAAGCCGGTGAAGTGCGTGGTGGTGTCGCGGTGGACGCCCCGCGGCGGGATCAGCACGAACGTGACGGCGACGTACACGGCCGAGCGGTAATTGGTTTTCGGCCCCGGATGGGGCCGCGGACTGTAGCCACGGGTGAAACCCGTGGTAGGTTCATGGAAACGACACCGCCCCGGAGGGGCGGAGGAACGTTCCTCCGCCCCTCCGGGGCGGCCGGCATGTCCGAGGGTTCCACGGGTTTCACCCGTGGCTACAACCCGTCGCCCCATCCGGGGCGAAAGACGGAATCAAATCATCACCTTGAACTGCACCGTCCCGACCTGGACGATGTCGCTCGACTGCAGCACCCGCTGCTGGCCGGGGTGCAGCCGGGAGCGGTTCACGAACGTGCCGTTCAGGCTGTTCAAGTCCTCGATCAGCACCAGCCCGCGGTCGAACGTCACGACCGCGTGCTGCCGGGACGACCAGACCTGCTCCGGCGACTCCTGCGCGGTCAGGTCGATGTCCACCGGCTTGTCGGCCGACCGGCCGATGAAGTTCTTGCCGCCGTAGATCGGGAACTCGGCGTTCACCTTCTCCCCGCGGATGACGACCAGCCGCGGCGTGGCCGGGGCCAGCGGCTCCGGCGTCGTCTCGACCGACACCATCGAGTACGTATCGCTGTTCTCCGCCCCCATCGCGGCCGCCACGCTGCCGACGGCCGTGCGCATCGCCGACCCCGGCACCGTCAGCGGCCCGCGGACGGTCCGGCTCGACCCCTCGTCTACGACGGCCACGTCGTGCATCTGCGACACGATCCGGGTGTTCAGTTCGGACACGACCGACGGCTCCCCGGCGTCGTCCGGGAAGCGGAACTTGCCGCACCGGGCGCACATGGCCGCGTCGGCGGCGTTCGGGAACAGGCACAGCGGACAGGTGGCCATAGTCGTCGTGGCCCCACGGGACGGAGGATGACGGAAACGCCCCCGGACCTACTGTCTGGGGTCGGGGCTGCCGGAAACTTAGCTCAGAGTTCCGGGGTTGTCGGAAAAACGGCCCCATTCGGCGTAATTCCGACGCGGAATCCGTCAAACGGCCGCCCATGATTTATCCGCCGGGCGCAATTTCCGCGCCAGCTTTCACTTTCCCCACCCTCACGGCGAACCCGCTCGCGAACGGGTCAAGGCCGCTACGAGCGGCGGTGCAGTTCCGGCGTGGGGCCAATCCCGACCCGCGGCCCCGGATGCGCCCTTTCGAGTCCCCGGCCGGAAAGCTAGAATCAACTTACGCGGGGGGCGCGGACGAGACGTGAGCTGTCGTCGCGAGAAGGCGTATGAAGTGCCAGCGATGCCCGAAACAGGCGACCTACCACATCACCGAGATCCTGGGCCAGGAGAAGTACATCGACCTCCACCTGTGCGAGGAGTGCGCGCAGAAGCACCTGGCCGACCCGGAGGCGTCCGTGAAGAAGTCCGCGGAGAAGCCGGCCCCGTCGCCGACGGCCGACCTGGCCGACCTCGGCCACCGGCAGTGCGAGGCGTGCGGCATCAAGTTCGTCGAGTTCCGCAACTCCGGGCGGCTCGGCTGCCCGCACGATTACGACAGCTTCAAGGACGAGTTGTTGCCCTTGCTGGACAACATCCACGGCGATACGAAGCACGTCGGCAAGGCCCCGCGGCGGCTGCCGAAGGTGAAGGCCGACCAGGTCGAGCTGGCGCAGCTCCGCCGCCAGTTGCAGGTCGCCGTCACGAAGGAAGCCTACGAGGAGGCGGCCGCCCTGCGGGACCGGATCAAGCGGCTGGAAGAAGGGTAAATCCGAAATCCGAAGTACGAAATCCGAAAGGATAACACGACCGGCTTTTTTCGGATTTCGTACTTCGGATTTCGGATTTTCCTCCCGGCGGGAGTTAGGAATGAATCCCTGTCAATTCTGCGGTGCCCCGGCCACGGTTCACCTGACGGACATCGTGAACAAGAAGAAGCGGCAGATGCACCTGTGCGAGCGGTGCGCGCGGGAGCAGGACATCATCCCGGAGGCCCCGTCGCCGCAGCTGAACCTGCCGGCCCTGTTGCAACTGCTCATGACGCAACTCGCCCCGGCCCCCGGCGGCGACCGCGACGCGGACGACCCGGCGTCGTTGACGTGCCCGACGTGCGGGCTAAAGTATGCTCAGTTCCGGGCCGACGGCCGCCTCGGCTGCCCGGAGGACTACGACGTGTTCTACCCGGTGCTCGTGCCGATCCTGGAGAAGGTCCACCGGGGCACGCAGCACAACGGCAAGACGCCGCGGGCGGTGAAGCGGCAGCGGGCCGCGTCCGAACTGGCCGACCTGCGGACGCAGCTCGGCGACGCCGTCGCCGCCGAGGACTACGAGGAAGCCGCCCGCCTGCGGGACCGGATTCGGGGGAAGGAAGCCGCGGAATGAACCTGGACCGCCTACTGCCGAACCTCGGCGAGTGGCTCCGCGGCACCGGCCCGGAGTCGGACGCCGTCATTTCCACCCGCATCCGGCTGGCCCGCAACCTCGCCGGCCAGCCGTTCAGCAACCGCGCGTCCGCCCCGCAGAAGGCCGACACCGAGGCCCGCACCCGCGACGCCATCGCCAAGCTCGACCTCCCGTACCGGCTCGACTACGTCGATGTCACGAAGCTGACGCCCATCGACCGCCAGTTCCTGGTCGAGCGGCAGCTCATGAGCCGGGAACTCGCGACGGTGCTCGACGGCCCCCGCGGGGTCGCGTTCGACGACCGCGAGTCCGTCAGCGTCATGGTCAACGAGGAGGACCACCTCCGGCTGCAAGTGATGAGGAGCGGGCTGGCCCTGGACGAAGCCTGGGGCGAGATCGACAAGCTCGACGACGCCCTGGAAACGCGGCTGACGTATGCGTTCCACGACCAGTTCGGGTTCCTGACGGCGTGCCCCACGAACGTCGGCACCGGGATGCGGGCGAGCGTCATGCTCCACCTGCCGGCGCTGTCGCTGACGAAGGAAATCGAGAAGCTGTTCCGCTCGCTCCAGAAGATCAACCTCGTGGTCCGCGGGCTGTACGGCGAGGGGAGCCGGGCGAGCGGCGACCTCTACCAGATTTCCAACCAGGTGACGCTCGGCAAGAGCGAGAGTCGCGTCTTGCAAGAGATTCGCGAGGTCATCTCGCAGATATTGCAATACGAGCGCCGCGCCCGACAGCTGTTGGTGAAGGAGCGGAAGCAGGCGGAGCAGGACCGCGTGGCGCGGGCCATCGGCACGCTCGGCTCGGCGACGATGATTACGTCCGAAGAGACGATGGAGTTGCTCTCGACGGTGCGGTTGGGGATTCAGCTACACCTGATCGAGGACCTGCCGGCGACGACGGTGAACCAGTTGTTCATCCACACGCAGGCGGCGCACCTCCAGAAGCTGATGGGCACGCCGCTCGACGGCGAGGAGCGGAACGCGGCGCGGGCGAAGTACCTCCGCAACAAGCTCCGCGAGTTGGGCGCGAGCCAGCGGTAGGTTTCTGGTTTTCAGCCGCGGAGCGGCGGCGGTCGTTAGCCAGGGGTGGTAACCCCTGGATGAGTTTGCCACAAGGACAAGCCCCGGAGGGGCGGCAGAACGTTCTGCCGCCCCTCCGGGGCTTGTTGCGTCGTGTGGCAGGTTCCAGGGGTTACCACCCTTGGCTAACGACCGCCGCCGCTCCGCGGCTGAAACCCGTGTCTGCGAAGCCAATTTTGTCACTCGACAAACAGCTCGCTACCGCCCCGGCTACTCCCGCACGACGACTTCCACGCTCCGCACCCCGGTTCGCGCCGGCGGGGCGGCCATGTCTCGCAGCTCCGCCAGGATCGCCGTCGTCAGCACGTCTTCGATTTCCGCCAGCGCCCGCGCCGCCGGCATCCCGTCGATGACCCGGTGGTCGAAGTGCAGCCGCACGTCCAGCGACCCGTCGTCCCCCAATATCCCGTAGTTCAGCGTGAACGGGACCGGCGCGATCAGGTTCCGGCACGTCGCCCCGGCCGCGGCCGTCGTGCTGATGCCGAACGTCCCGAAGTGCCGCACCCGGTGCCGCCCGGCCACCTTCGTCGCGTACCACCAGCACAGCCGGCGGACCGGCCGCGGGACTTGCATGACCCGCAGGATGCGGCGGAAGTCGCGGACCTCCCACACCGGGGTCGTCCGCCACCCGTCCAGTGCTTCTTGGAGCTTCGCCAACGATTGTTCGTCCGGGCAGCGGAACTGGCCGAAGAACACGGCCGGCTGCCCCTGGTACTCCCGCTCGACGGCGACGGACGCGACGCTCCCGGCCGTCTCGTAGAAGTGCGGCCACGGCCACGGCATGTACGCCCGCCGCAGCTCCGGCCGCTTCGCCGCGACGGTCGCGAACGCCTTCGCGAACAGCGTCACCCACGACGGCGGGTCGGCCAGTGCCTGCCGGGCCGCGACCACGTCGGCCAGCGCCATCCGCCGCTCGATCGTGATGATCGGCATGTCGCGGCACGCCGCCATCATCTCCGCGATCAACCGCCGCGGGACCGTCAGCCCCCGCCAGCGACCAGGCACGCGCGCCATCGCCTTCCTCGATAGTCCCTACGGTCCCACCGCCGCCAGTTCCGCCGCGATCTCCGTCCGCAGCACCCGTTCCACCTCGGCCAGCGCCTTCGCCGCCGGCACGCCGTCGTAGACCCGGTGGTCGAAGTCCAACCGCACGTCCAACCGGCCGGATTCGTCGAGCGGCCCGAAGCTTAGCGTACTCGTTACGAGCGACGCCATCCCGACCGTCGTGACGCCGGCTGACGCGACCGAGCTGATCCCGAACGTGCCGAAGTTCTGGGCCTTGATCCGCCCGGACTGGTAGAGGGCGTGAACCCACAGCGCCCGGCGGATCAATTTCGGTAGCTTCGTGATACGAATCGTCCGGTGCAACGGCTCCAACTCTTCCAACGGCCGCGTCCGGAACTCGTGCAACTGTTTCGCAAGCTCCGCCAGTGGTGTCGTGTGCGGGTTCTTGAACGGGGCGAACATCACCATCGGCTCGCCCCGGTAGTCGCGTTCGATGGCGACGTTGGCGACGCTGTCGTCGCACTCGAACAGGTGCGGCCACGGGAACGGCATGTACGCCCGCCGCAGTTCCGGCCGCTCGACCGCGACGCGGGCGAACGCCTTCGCGAACAGCAGCACCCAGCTCGCCGCCCCCGGCTTCTTGGCCGCGACGACCGGCCCCAGGTCCATCCGCCGGGCGACGCCGACGAGCGGCATCCTGTGGGCGAAGTGCATGAAGTCGGCGAGGAACCGTCGCGGCACGGTCAGCGGCCGCGTCCGTCCGGAGGTAAAGAACGGCGGCGGGAAGAACATGGGGAAAGTCCCGACGGTGTGCCCATGATGCGGCCGCGGTGCGGGCGGCACAACCCGAAAAGCTTCGCGGGAGAGAAAGAGGGCAGTGCGAGTTTGCGGGTTGTGCGGGCGGCGTATCAGGGCGTGAGACCAACTCGGGTGCGAAGGGCCGAGAGAAGGTCGGTGATGTCTTGCGGGACACGGTTGTTGGCGAGTTGCCACGCCCCGATGGCCTTTGCCACGTCGTTGTCCGGCTCGCCGGGGTTGTGTTGGGGTTGATAGACGTAGGAGCGGAGCTCGCGGAAGATTTCCTTGCCCGAAAAGCTCTCGACCCAGACGCCACTCGTGAGGTCGGCCTGATACTGGCCGAAGGCCCCGTTGATTTGATTCGTGACCTCGGCCGTGGTGACGGCCGCGTTCAACCGGCCGATGACTTGCGTGTACCAAGTCGAGCTGACGATGCGGTTGATGGCCGCGGGTACGTCGGGAACGTGAACGACACCGGGCGAGGACGGGAAGTCTTGAAGGGCCTGACCGCGGAGGTGCTGGATCGCGTGTCGGCACGCGAGCCACGCCGGTTGCCGGGCAGCTAGTCGTTGCATCTCGGTATCAATGTCGGCTATAGAGCGGCCCCGGTTGTTGAACGGGACGATCCCGCTGAGCGCATCCTTGTCCAGCAGGTAGTTCTCCATCTCGTGCCGTGGCAGTTTGAAGTTGTCCGCCGTCGCCCAACTCGGCCGGTTGGTGCGGCCGAAATCACGGTCGAGGACGCCGAAAACGTGGCCGATGGGCGTCGGGAGTTGCCGGGCGGCGGTCACGAGGCGGGGGATGTGTTCGTTGCCTCCGGCGACGTAGAAGGCCACGTCCGGGGTGTTCCCCCACGCGGCGCGGAGGTAGTCCCGCGTGAGGGTATCTTCGACCCAGAGAACGATCCGTGCGGCCTTGTAGAGGGAATCGAGGTGGGCGGCGTCGATCATGCCGGGACGGTTTCCTTCTCGGGAGCCTTCCACGCCTTCGCCCGCGGGTCGTCCTCCGGCACGAGGAAGTGCCGCTGGTAGGAGTAGACGGAGTCGAACACCTGCGGCGAGTGCGTGGCGACGATGAACTGCGCGTTAGGCAGGAAACGCCGCAACTCGTGCAGGAGCGTGGCGTGCCACTGCGGGTCGAGGTGTAACTCGGGTTCGTCAATGAAGACGACGGTATGTCTATCCCGGATCGGAGCTAAGCCCGCAAATAGACAGAAAAGCTCCAGCTGACCGGCACTGAGCTTGTCGATGGATTGCTTCAATCCATCTTTTGTACAGAATACTTCAAAACCTGCTTCGGGACTCACGCCAGCATTGCCAACGGAAAATTCCACTTCATGCTGAGGGTAGAATTGGCTCCAAGCGCTCCCAATAGCTTGCAGTTCACGATCCGCGTCTGCCCAAACACCATTTATCACAGGCCCCATCAGTTTATATGCCTTTAGGTTGATCAATCGTTGCTTAATGAATCCGAGTTTGTTGTCTTTCGGGTCGATAGTGAACGGGTTTCTTGTACCAATGGTTATTGGCAATGCCCCCACCAGATCGGGACTCCGCCACGAAGGAAAATAGTTGCAGCTGTACATAACGGGACGAGAAACCGGAGAACCGTCTGTCCACCATTGAGGATCGCGTGTCGATTGATGAAATCGTGCAATAGATATATATGATTGGCTCTCAAACACGTTATGAATGTCAATTTGAATTCGTGTACCATTTGAATCCTGTTTGATTGCATCCAATCCTTTCGATCCTTGTAACCTATCGTCTCCGCTGAGCGTAAGGAGGCACGCCTCCAACACGGCCGTCTTGCCGCAGCCGTTCGGGCCGCCGATCACGACGATGTCGCTCGGGTTCCCCTGCGGGTCGGTGAAGTCCAATTCCAACTTCTCGATGCCGCGGAAGTTCTCGATCTTCACCGACCGGATGCCGTACGGGATTTTCGACATCGCTCGACTCCTCGTGCCTGCCGTCATCTTACCAGATGGACTCCCCACGGACGTTCGTCCGTGGGCTTCGCCCACCTGAGAAGAAATGAAAAAAGCCCGCGGACGAACGTCCGCGGGCTTTCGCGCATCCGCGCTAAGCTCAGTCCATGTGGTCGTCGTGGCCGCCGGCGGCCTTGTCCTTCTTCGGCACGTCCGCCACCAGCGCGTCGCTCGTCAGCAGTAGCGTGCTCACGCTCGCCGCGTTCTGCAACGCACTGCGGACCACCTTCGTCGGGTCGATGATCCCTTCCTTCACCATGTCCACGTACTTGTCCGTCCGCGCGTTGAACCCGTAGTTCGCGTCCTTGTTCTTCACCACCTCGTTCGCAACGACGTTGCCGTCCGAACCGGCGTTCTCCGCGATCTGCTTGATCGGGGCCTTGCACGCCCGGACCACGATGTTGTAGCCCACTTCCTCGTCGGCCGTCAGGTCCTTCGGCTTCAACCCCTCGCTCGCCCGCAGGAGGGCCGTGCCGCCGCCGGGGAGGATGCCTTCCTGGAACGCGGCCCGCGTCGCGTGCATCGCGTCCTCGACCCGCATCTTCTTTTCCTTCACTTCCGATTCCGTCGCGCCGCCGACGTTGATCTTCGCCACGCCGCCGGACAGCTTCGCGATTCGCTCGCCGAGCTTCTCCTTGTCGTAGTCGCTCGTGCTCTTGTCCAGTTCCTTCTGAATCTGCGACACGCGGGCCTTGATCGCGTCCTTCTTCCCGGCCCCGTCGATGACGATCGTGTTGTCCTTGTCCACCTTCACCTTCTTCGCGCGGCCGAGGTGCTCCAGCTCGACGCTCTCGAGCTTGACGCCGAGGTCCTCGAAGATCGCGGTGCCGCCGGTGAGGATGGCGATGTCTTCCAGCATGGCCTTGCGGCGGTCGCCGTAGCCGGGGGCCTTCACGGCGCACACCTTGAAGCTCGGGTTCCGCATCTTGTTCACGACGAGCGTGGCCAGCGCCTCGCCCTCGACTTCCTCGCTGATGATGAGGATCGGCTTGCCCTTGCCGAGGACCTTTTCGAGGACGGGGACGAGGTCGCGGTTCGTGCTGATCTTCTTCTCGTAGATCAGGATGTACACGTCGTCGAGTTCGCACTCCATCGACTCGAGGTCGGTGACGAAGTACGGCGACAGGTAGCCGCGGTCGAACTGCATGCCTTCCACGAACTCGTGGTCGGTGTCGATGGTCTTGCCCTCATCGACGGTGATGACGCCGTCCTTGCCGACCTTGTGCATCGCCTCGGCGATGATCGTGCCGATCTTCTCGTCGCCGTTCGCGGCGACCGTGGCGACGTTCTCGAGATCCGCCTTGCCCTTGACCGGGATGCTGGCCTTCTTCACCTTCTCGACGATGTCCTCGACGGCCTTCTCCATGCCCCGCTTCATGAGCATCGGGTTCGTGCCGGCGGTGACGGCCTTCAGGCCCTCGTTGAAGATCGCCTCGGCCAGCACCGTCGCGGTCGTCGTGCCGTCGCCGGCCACGTCGCTCGTCTTGCTGGCGACTTCCTTCACCATGCGAGCGCCCATGTTCTCGTACTGGTCGGGCAGCTCGATTTCCTTCGCGAC
The DNA here is from genome assembly GCF_059499385.1 of Limnoglobus sp. Taxonomy (NCBI): domain Bacteria; kingdom Pseudomonadati; phylum Planctomycetota; class Planctomycetia; order Gemmatales; family Gemmataceae; genus Limnoglobus; species Limnoglobus sp. The sequence continues at coordinate 34,767 of NZ_JCABYM010000092.1, forward strand.
GGTGACGCCGTCCTTCGTGACGGTCGGGGAGCCGAACGACTTCTGGATGATGACGTTGCGGCCCTTCGGCCCGAGCGTGACCTTGACGGCCTTCGCGAGCTTGGCGATGCCGCGCTTCATGGCCTCGCGGGCTTCCTGGTCGAACGCGATCTGCTTGGCGGACATTAAGAAAGCTCCCTATTCTGCATCATGGAAGATGCGGGTCGGGCTACGACGGGGTACAGGCTCAACATGAGGACAAGCCCCGCCGCGGCGGTGATTCGGCGTGTTTTTCGATTGCGGGTTTACTCGATGACGGCCAGCACGTCGGACTCGTGCATGACGAGGACTTCGTCCTTGTTCTTCTTGTCCTTGAACTCGTCGCCGGCCCAGGACGTGAACAGCACCTTGTCGCCGACCTTCAGTTGCAGCGGCGTGCGGCTGCCGTCCTTGTTGAGCTTGCCGGGGCCGACGGCCACGATGGTGCCGGTCTGCGGCTTCTTCTGGGCCGCGTCCGGCAGGATGATCCCGCCCTTCGACTTGGCTTCCGACTCTTCACGCTTGACGATGATCCGATCGCCGATCGGGTGCAGGGCCATCGCGGTGTCTCCGACGGTGGGTAGGGTGGTCCGTGGGCCGCGATCATGCAACCGCCGTGCCCGCGATGGTCGGCGGCGGTAAAGCGTTGCGGGCGTGAGAATTGTGGCAACTAACCGGAAATGTGGCGTGTGCCAAGTTTGCGTGCGACTGTCGGTTTGGCATCTTACGACGGGTCGGCCGCCGGCGTCGGCTCGGCCCGCTGCGGCAGCCACGCGGCCAGCACCAAGAGCGCGAACGCCAGCAGGATCGTCACGAAGCTCAGCCCCAGGCTGACGAGGTGCCACGTCGCGAACTGCTCGCGGGCCACGGCCGCCACCTCGAACGTCGCGTCGAACCGGGCCAGCCGCAGCTTGCTCACCACGTCCGACACCCACCACCCGGCCGCGACCGCCGCCACCGCCGCCACCGCCAGCTGCACCCGCACGCGATTCCGGCCGACCGGCGGCTCCGCGCGCCACGCCCACGCCGTCGCCAGCACCACGACGGCACACGCCAGTTGCAGCGCGAAATACTTCGGGAAGACCGGCCCGACCGCGGCCCCGGCGAGCGCGCTGCCGAGGTTCTTGCGGACCTCGTCCGGCGTCCCCGGCGGCACGATCGGCACGTTCGCCGTCCGGTCGCTCGGGGCCGTGGCCACGACCTGCTCGAACGTCGCGAACAGGCTCGGCGCGGTCACGAAGTTGAAGAACCCCGCCGCCCCGACCCACACCCCGGCCGCCACGACGTGCAGCACCCGCAACAAGTTTTGACGCATCGGCCCGTCTCCGATTTGGCTCTCCGTCCCGGCGAGCAGCCGCCCCACGTTCGCGCGGTGGCGGGCGACCACGAGCAGACTCCCGGCCAGGCAGAACGCCGTCACCACGAGGTTCGCCCCGCCGAACGGCGGCCGCGTCGCCGCGATCTGCACGGCCGACAGCACCGCAACCGCGAGGATCGACGCGAGCGACACGGTCCGGGTCACGAGCGCCGCGAGCAGCCACGTTCCCAGGGCCGCGAGGAACGGGACCGGCACGAGGACGGCGACGGCCCCGGCCCCGGTGGCGACGCCCTTGCCGCCGCGGAACCCGAGGTAGACCGGGAACAGGTGGCCGAGGAACGCGAACGCCGCCGCGCCGACTTTCAGCACTTCCGGCGACTCGAACGCGGTGAGGGCGTCGTTAGAAACGAGCCGGGCGAGCGGAACGACGACGGCGACCGGCAGCGCGCCCTTCAGGAAGTCGAGAACGAAGACGAGGACGCCGAACGTCCGGCCGAGGACGCGGCCCACGTTCGTCGCGCCGATGTTGCCGGACCCGACCTGGAAGAGATCGACGCCCTTGGCGCGGGCGACGAGGTAGCCGAACGGGATCGCGCCGACGAGGTAGCAGGCGAGCCAGAGCAGCGGCACGACGACGGAGGCAGGCATATGGGAGTTGATATACGACGAGACGTGTTGCCGTCGCAACGGCGAGCGTCACGGCGTAAGCGTGACGTGTCTCGTCCCGCGCGGCGAGGCGATGCTATTGCTTGTGGAACCCTGAGCGGAAGCGACGGGGTGTGGGACCAACCCCCACACCCCGTCGCTTC
>NZ_JCABYM010000093.1:0-36127 GCF_059499385.1 Limnoglobus sp.
TTCTTCCACCGCTGGCGGCCGCAGAACGAGACGTACCTGTTCGGCTTCCGCAAGCACGAGCAGGGGAAGAACGCGAAGGAGATCGTCGAGTTCGACCCGCTCATCGCGAAGGCGGAAGAGGAATTGAAACAACTTCTCAACAAGTGACCCATCAAAGCCCGCGGACGATCGTCCGCGGGCTTTCTCCCACCCACCACACCCTCATCCCATGCGATACGCCGCCGCCCTGCCCGCTTTGCTCCTCCTCCCGCTCCTCGCGTCGGCCCAGGCGAACGCCATCGTGCCGGACCCGGACCCGGAGGTCGAGCGGAAGTCGTTCATCGTCGCCCCCGGCTTCGAGGTGAACCTGTTCGCCGCCGACCCGCTGCTCGCGAAGCCGCTGCAGATCAACTTCGACCCGGCCGGCCGCTTGTGGGTGTCGTCCAGCGAGACGTACCCGCAGATCAAGCCGGGCGAGAAGGCGAACGACAAGATTCTGATCCTCGAAGATAAAGACGGCGACGGAAAGGCCGATTCGACGACGGTGTTCGCCGACGGGCTGCTCATCCCCACCGGCGTCGAACCCGGCGACGGCGGGGCCTACGTCGCGAACAGCACGGAGCTGGTCCATCTCAGCGCCAGCAAGCCCGGCGGCAAGGCCGACCGCGCCCGCGTGCTGCTCTCCGGGTTCGGCACGGAGGACACGCACCACATCATCCACACGTTCCGCTGGGGGCCGGACCAGACGCTCTACTTCAACCAGTCGATCTACATCCACAGCCACCTCGAAACGCCGCACGGCGTCAAGCGGCTCAACGGCGGCGGCATCTGGCGGTTCCGCCCGGAAACGACCGAACTCGACGTGTTCGTCCGCGGGTTCGTGAACACTTGGGGCCACCACTTCGACAAGTTCGGCCAGTCGCTCATCACCGACGGCGCGTACGGAGAGGGCGTGAACCACGGCATCCCCGGCGCGTACTACGTCACGGCCGTCGGCGCGACCCGCATCCTCGGCGGCATGAACCCCGGCAGCCCGAAGCACTGTGGACTGGAGGTCGTCAGCGGCCGCCACCTGCCGGACGACTGGCAGGGGAACGCCATCACCAACGACTTCCGCGGCCACCGCGTCTGCCGGTTCGTTTTGCGCGACGCGGCATCAACCTACGAGTCCCGCGAGATGACGGAGGTCATCAAGACGAACCACCCGGCGTTCCGGCCGATCGACGTGAAGATGGGGCCGGACGGCTCGATCTACATCGCCGACTGGTACAACCCGATCATCCAGCACGGCGAGGTGGACTTTCGGGACCCGCGGCGGGACAAGACGCACGGCCGCATCTGGCGGGTGACGGCGAAGGGCCGGCCGCTCGTCGCGAGGCCGAAGCTGGTGGACGCGACCGTGCCGGAGCTGCTCGAACAATTGAAGGCCCCCGAAGGCTGGACGCGGCAACAGGCGAAGCGCGTCCTCAAGGAGCGCGGCAAGGACGCGGTGCTGCCGGAGCTGGCGAAGTGGGAGGCGGCGCAAGCCGACGAGGCGGCGAAACTGGAGGCCGCGTGGGTGCGGCAGTCGTTCGCCGCGACGGACCTGGAATCGCTCCAGCCGCTGTTGAGCGCGAAGGACCCGCACGTCCGTGCCGCGGCCGTGCGGATCGTGTCCGACCCGTTCATGAAGCTGAACCAACCCGGCGACTGGACGAAGGCCGTGACCGACGACCACCCGCAGGTGCGGATGGAGGCGGTCCGCGCCGTCGCCCGGTGGACGACGCCGCCGGCGGTGGAAACAGCCCTCGCCGCGTTGCAGAAGCCGCTCGACCCGATCATTGACTACGCCCTGTGGCTGACCGTCCGCGACCTCGAACCGCACTGGCTGCCCGCGTTCAAGGAAGGAACCGTCACGTTCGGCGGCGACCCGAAGGCTCTTGCGTTCGCACTGAATGCCGTCGGGTCGAAGGACGTGGCTCAGCCGCTCTTGAAGCTCGCGTCGGACGGCGCGACGCCCGCCGACCGGCGGAAGGCGCTGTGGCTGTTGCTCGCGAAGATCGGCGGTCCGAACGAGCTTGCCCAGATTCTGAAGGCAGCGGTCTCCGACCCGGACCTCGCGTTCCGCACCGAGGTCCTGACCGGGTTGGAGGCGAACGTGCGGCGTCCCTCCTTTGGAAAAATCCCCACGATAGACGCGGCTCCCCTGCAGGAACTCGCGAGCGCGAAAGACACCGGGGTGGCCGCTCTGTGCCTTCGACTCATCGGACTCGTTAAAGTCGAGCAGCTACGACCGTTGCTCGAGAAACAAGCCGGCGACGCCGCGGCCGACGTGCGAACCCGCGTCGCCGCGTTCGACGGGTTGGTTTCACTCGGCGGACGGGAGACGCGAGACTTCCTCAACGCTTCGCTCGCGAAGGAGGAACCGCTTCTCAAGCGACGACTGGCGGCCCAGGCGTTCATCAACATTGACCTCGCTCAGGCCGCGAAAGACGCCGCCGACATCCTCGCGGCGTCCGACGGGAAGGACGACCTCGGCGATTTCTACCAGTCTTTCCTCACCCGCAAGGGCGGTCCGGCAGCACTCGCGAAGGGGCTGACCGGCAAGATCATCCCCGCGGACGTGGCGAAGGTCGGCCTCCGCGCCGTCCGCGCGTCGTCGCAGAACGTGCCGGAGTTGGTCGCGGCACTCACGAAGGCCGGCAACCTCGGCGCGGCGAAGAAGGAGCCGACCGCCGACGAGGTCAAGCAGTACGTCGCCGACGTGCTGAAGGCCGGCGACGCCGCCCGCGGCGAGGCGGTCTACCGGCGGAAGGAAAACCAGTGCCTCGCGTGCCACGCCATCGCCGGCGTCGGCGGGCAGGTCGGGCCGGACATGACGAGCATCGGCGCGAGCGCCCAGCCGGACTACCTCGTCGAGTCGATGCTGATCCCTAACAAGGCGATCAAGGAAGGCTACCACGCCCTCGAAGTGAACACGCTGTCCGGCAAGGTCGTCAGCGGCATCAAACTCCGCGAGACGAAGACGGAACTCGTCCTCCGCAACGCCGAGGACAAGGAAGTCAGCATCCCGGCCGACGACATCGACACCAAGAAGCAAACGCGGTCCCTCATGCCGGACGGCCTGACCGACACGCTCACCCGGCAGGAGTTCGTGGACCTCGTGCGGTTCCTGTCCGAACTCGGCAAGGTCGGCCCCTACGCCCCGAACCCGGCCCGGTTGGTGCGGCGGTGGCAGTACCTCGACCCGACCCCGGCCGCCACGAACCTGTTCCGCCGGTCCCGCGTCACGGCCGCCGTCGAGAATCCGGCCCAATTCCCGTGGCAGCCGGTCTACGCGAAGGTCGGCGGCGACCTGCCGGTCGGCGAGATCCCGTCGTTCGTCGTGTGGAACGGGTCCGACCCACTCTCGGTCGTGCGGTTCCAGTTGAACGCGACCGTCGGCGGCCCGACCGTGTTGAAGTTCAACGCGGTCGAGGGCCTGTTGGCCTACGTGGGCGAGGCGTCGGTCGAGGTGAAGGCCGAAACGAAAATCGACGTGAAGCCCGGCTTGACGACGGTAACGGTCGTAGTGGATCGGTCGAAGCGGAAGGCCGACCTGCGGTGCGAACTGATCGACGCGGCCGACTCCCCGGCCCGCGTTTCCGTCGTCGGCGGGAAGTAATTCGGCTGACGGTTTCAAACGACCCGCCCGGCGCTCCGGGCGGGTCGCGATTTTTCACACGTCCGGCGGAATCCCCGATCCGTGTTCTATAGTTCATCCGGCCACGCGAAATTTCCCCGCGCACGGGTGGACGATGCGGTTCATTATCGCGAACGAATTTTACCAGCAGATGCTGCAACTGCCGACGCACACGACCGATTGCTACGTGCGGCCCGGCGAGTACCTGCACCACATGTACATCGACGGCGTGAAGTACGCCGTCGCCCCGGCCGTGTTGGATTGCCTCGCGCAAGCCGAGGAGAAGGGGGACAAGGAGGCCATCGAGCACCTGCAGCTCCACAAGCTGCACTACGAGCAACTCCTCGCCGACGCCCAGCGGTTCGGCAGCCTCGACGGGGTGACGCTCCTCGGCGACCCGCCGCCGTCGGACGAGGAAGTCGCCCCGATGACGGGCAACAAGTACTCGCCCCGCGTGCCGTCGAAGTGGGAAGACCTCGGCCTGCCGTCGGCGTTCCTGTTCGACATGGTGCTGCGGGTCATCTTCAACCGCGGGCAGATCACCGGGAACGAAATCGCCAACGAGCTGGCGATCCCCTTCCCCGTCCTCGGCCCGGTCCTCCAGGCGATGCGGAAGCAGACGCTCGTGGACATCGTCGGCCAGCGGTCCGGCGGCGGGGACGCCGGGTTCATCTACGAGATCAAGCCGCCGAAGGGGGCGGCCGCGCTCCAGGAGGCGATGGAAAAGACGAGCTACGTCGGCCCGCTGCCGGTCCCGTTCTCGGACTACGTCGAGGCGGTGCTGGCGCAGACGGTGAAGAAGATCATGGTCACCCGCCGGAGCATCCGCAAGGCGTTCGAGGACCTCATCATCTCCGACGAGGTGTTCAACGAGATCGGCCCGGCCATCAACTCGGCGCAGTCGATCTTCTTCTTCGGCTACCCCGGCAACGGGAAGACGAGCATCGCCGAGCGGATCACCCGGCTCATGGGCGACACCATCTACATCCCGCACACGGTCGAGGTGAACGGGCAGATCATCCGCGTGTACGACCCGATCCTGCACACGGCCGTCGCCGAGGACGAGGACGAGAACGTCACCACGTCGATTCTGAAGAAGGCGTCCGAGTTCGACCGGCGGTTCATCAAGATCAAGCGGCCGACGATCGTGGTCGGCGGCGAGCTGACGATGCCGATGCTCGACCTGAAGTACAACGCGACGGGGAAGTATTACGAGGCCCCGCTGCAGATGAAGGCGAACGGCGGCATCTTCATGATCGACGACTTCGGCCGCCAGCAGATGCGGGCGATGGACCTGCTCAACCGGTGGATCGTGCCGTTGGAGAAGAAGTACGACTACCTCAACACCGTCTCCGGCACGAAGGTGGAAGTGCCCTTCGACCAAATCCTGATCTTCAGCACGAACCTCGACCCCGGCCAGCTCGCGGACGAGGCGTTCCTTCGACGGATCAAGTTCAAGATCGAGGTGAAGGACCCGAGCGAGGAGCACTTCCGCAAAATCTGGGAGCTGGTCTGCAAGGGCCGCCGCGTGGACTTCGACCCGAGCGGCGTCGATTACCTGGTGGACAAGTGGTACAAGCCGACGAAGCGGCCGTTTCGGATGTGCCAGCCGCGGGACATCCTCGACCAGATGATTTCCATCGCGAAGTACAACATGGAGCGGGTGAACTTCAGCCCGGACCTGATCGACATGGCCTGTTCGACGTACTTCATCAACGAGGCGAAGCGGGACTTCGGCGCGAAAGTGACTTGATGGACGCTCCCGAGATTAAAGGCCGGCTAAAGGCCGAGGCTCAAAGCCTCGGCTTTTCGCTTTTCGGCGTCGCGCCGGCGACGGCGGCGGACGGGTTCGACCGCTACGCCGCGTGGCTCGACCGCGGCTTCCACGGCGAGATGGACTACCTCGAAGAGCACCGCGAGGCCCGGCGGCATCCCGCAAGTGTGTTTGAGGGCGTGCGGACGGTCGCGATGCTCGGGTTGGAGTACGGCCGCGGTTCCGGTGGCGTCGCGGCCTACGCACGTGGACCCGACTACCACCGGTACATCTGGGACCGCGTAAACCACCTCCGTGACTGGCTGGCTGTACTCGTGCCGGGGGCGCGGTCGCACGGCGTCACGGACTCGGCCCCGCTGCTCGAGCGCGACTTCGCCCGACGGGCCGGCCTCGGCTGGTTCGGTAAGAACACGATGCTCATCAACAAGCACCGCGGCAGCTTCTTCTTCCTCGCGGCGCTGCTCACGAACCTCGACCTGCCGGCCGACGAACCCCACGCAGGCAGCCACTGCGGGACGTGCCGGGCATGCCTCGATGCGTGCCCGACGCAGGCGTTCGTCGGTCCCGGAACGCTCGACGCGCGGAAGTGCATCAGCTACCTCACCATCGAAACCAAGACCCCGTTCCCGCTCGAACTGCGGGAGGCGGTCGGTGACTGGCTGTTCGGCTGCGACGTGTGCCAGGACGTGTGCCCGTGGAACCGCCACGCCGGACCCGGCAGCTTCCCGACAGACCCGTCGCTGTCCGCGCTCGAGCCGCTCGCGGTGCTGCGGATGTCGAAGGCCGCGTTCCGCGCGCGGTTCAAGGGAACACCGCTGTACCGCCCCGGCTGGCACGGCCTGCGGCGGAACGCGGCCGTCGTCCTCGGCAACGTCGGCGAGTCGAGTGCCCTGCCCCACCTCGAAGCATTCGCGGACGACGCGAACGAAGTCGTCCGCGACGCGGTGCGTTGGGCCATCGGCCGGATTCACGAACGACACCCCGTCTAAGAATGAGGACATGGGAAACACATTGCCTCTTCGCACGATCTACTTCGACGGCCTCTGTCAACTCTGCTCGCGCGAAATCGACCTGTTTCGCCGTCTCGTACCGGATGGTTCTCTCGTTTATGTAGACATCGCGGCCGACGACTTCGACCCAACCGCCTACGGCGTCGATCCGGTTGCGGTCCACAAAACGATGCACGTCCGCGACGACGAGGGCGAGTTGCGGACCGGCCTCGACGCCCTGATCGCGATGTGGGAGGTCGTCCCCGGCTTCCGGTGGCTGGCGATCTTCGCGAACCTACCGCTCGTGCGGCCCGTGGCGCAGGTCGGGTACGCCCTGTTCGCGTGGGTCCGGCCGAAGCTACCGAAGAGGAAGCGGGTTGCTTGTGAAACCGGCCGCTGCCAGGTGGGGTAACCCTCAGAACCGGTAGCGACTTTCCGCAAAGTGTCCCCAAACTCAGTAACTTCTCATTCAAAGTCGGCTAGAATTTCGGATTGTGAGAGCCGACCCCACCGACCGACGCGATCTATGCAACTACTCCAGTCTCTGATTGCCCGCGGCGTCATCCCGGAGGCCGACCGGATGCGGGCCGCGGACGCCATCGCCGCCGCCCCGGAACGGTCGCCGCACGCCACGCTCGTCGAGAAGGGGTTCGTCAAGGAAGACCAGATGCTCCCCGTCCTCGCCGACGAGTTCGGCATGGAGTGGGTGGACCTCACGCAAGTGAAGGTCGAGCCGGACGCCCTCGCCGGCGCGCCGCTGAAACTGCTCAACCGCAAGAACCTGATGCCGATCAGCCGGCACAACGGCACGATCGTCGTCGCCACCGGCGACCCTTACGACGCTTACGCACTGGACGAACTCACCACCCTCACGGGCCTACAAGTTCACCCGGTCCTCGGCTCGCCGAAGGAAATCTCCCGGCTCATCAAGACGCACTTCGGCGTCGGCGGCGACACCGTTTCCAGCCTCGTCGAAGATCGGAAAGACGATGTCGAGTTCCTCGAAGACTTCGAGTCGGACGACAGCGAACTCGCGAAGCAGGCCCAAGAGGCGTCGGTCGTCAAGCTCGTGAACGAAATCCTCGTTGAAGCGGCGAACGAGCGGGCGAGCGACATCCACATCGAACACGAGGAAGAAGGGCTTCGCGTCCGCTACCGGATCGACGGCCTGCTCCAGGAGCAGAAGCTGCCGCAGGAGATCAACCGGTTCGCCGCGGCCATCGTCAGCCGGTTGAAGATCATGGCCCGGCTGAACATTGCCGAGAAGCGGCTGCCGCAGGACGGCCGGATTAAGATGCGGGTCCAGGGCCGCGAAGTGGACGTGCGGGTGTCGATCATCCCGATGGTCCACGGCGAGGGGATGGTCATGCGGTTGCTCGACAAGAGCCGCATGGTCTTCAACCTGAAGAACATCGGCTTCCTGCCGGAGATCGACCGGCGGTTCCGGCAACTCATCGACCTGCCGCACGGCATTATCATCGTCACGGGGCCGACCGGGTCCGGGAAATCGACCACCCTCTACAGCGCGCTCAACGAGGTCAAGAACGAGACGCTGAAGATCATCACGGTGGAAGACCCGGTCGAGTACCAGCAGCCCGGCATCAGCCAGATTCAGACGCACGCCAAGATCGGGCTGACGTTCGCCCATGCCCTGCGGTCGATCCTCCGGCACGACCCGGACGTGATCCTGATCGGCGAAATGCGGGACCTCGAAACGTCCGAGGCCGCGATCCAGGCGTCGCTCACCGGGCACTTGGTGTTCAGCACGCTGCACACGAACGACGCCCCGAGCGCGTTCACGCGGATGATCGACATGGGCGTCGAGCCGTTCCTCGTGTCCACGACCGTGGAAGGCATCATGGCCCAGCGGCTTGTGCGGACGATCTGCCCGGATTGCAGGACGACGTACACGCCGGAGGCCGACGACGTGCCGATCGACTTCCCGAAGAACGGGGCGGCCGGGCACGTCCTCCACAAGGGGGCGGGCTGCCGGGCCTGCCGACAGTCGGGCTACCGCGGCCGGACCGGCATCCACGAGTTGATGATTACGAACGACTACATCAAGGACCTCGTCGTCCAGAAGACGAACGCGAACGTCCTGCGGATGGAAGGCATCAAGAACGGGATGCGGACGCTCCGCCAGGACGGGTGGCAGAAGGTTCTCAACGGGGTGACGACCATCGACGAAGTCGGCCGCACGACGGCGGGCGACATTTCCTAACGAGCCGAACCGGACCCATGCCCGATTTTACCTACGAAGCCCTGGCGAAGACCGGCCTCAAGCAGACCGGCACGCTGACCGCCGCGACGGAGCGCGAGGTCGCGACTATGCTCGACGCACGGGGCCTTTTCCCGATCAAGATCGCGTCCGGCGGGGACTCTGCCGCGGGGGGCGGGTTCCGCCTGTTCTCCGGCGTCAGCAAGCGGGAAACCTGCACCCTCTACTCGCAGCTCGCGGACTTACTCCACTCCGGCGTCGCGCTCTTGCGGTCGCTGGAAATCCTCGAAAAGCAGACCACGAACAAGCGGCTGTCCGCCGTCATGCGGGACATCCGAATGAAAGTCGCCGACGGCACGAGCCTGGCGCAAGCGATGTCCGCGCACCCGAAGGTGTTCGACGAACTCGCCGTCAGCATGGTCCGGGCCGGGCAGGAGGGCGGGTTCCTCGAAGACGTGCTGAAGCGGATCGCGACGTTCGTCGAGCACCAGGAAGACCTGAAGGCGAAGGTCATCGGCGCGCTGGCGTACCCCGTCTTCCTCGCCGTCGCCGGGACGGTCGTGTTGAACGTGCTGGTCATCTTCTTCGTGCCGATGTTCGAGCCGATTTTCCAGAAGCTGAAGGAGAAGGACCAGCTGCCCGCCCTGACGACGGCGCTGATCTCGTTCAGCCACTTCCAGCAGTCCTGGGCCGGCGTGATGACAATGCTGGGGCTGGTCGTCGGGTTCATCCTGCTCGTCCGCTGGTCCCGCGGGTCCGGCCGCCGCACGGCCGACGCGATCCGGTTGAAGCTGCCGCTGTTCGGCAAGATTTTCCTCGCCCTCGCGATCTCCCGGTTCACCCGCATCCTCGGCACGATGCTGCACAACGGTATCCCGCTCCTGAAGTCGCTCACGATCGCGAAGGACTCGACCGGGAACAGGGTGCTCGCGGAGGTGGTGGAGAAATCGACCGACAGCGTGATGGAGGGCCAGAAGCTGGCCGACCCGCTCCGCCGCAGCCCGCACTTCCCGGCCGACGTGGTCGAGATGATCGCCGTCGGCGAAGAGGCGAACACGCTGGAGACCGTCCTCGTCGGCGTGGCCGACAGCCTGGAGAAGCGGACGGCCCGCAACCTGGAGCTGATGGTGAAGTTGTTGGAACCGCTGATGTTGCTCGTCATGGCCGGCGTCGTGTTGTTAGTCGTGGCCGGGTTGCTCCTGCCGATCTTCAAAATGGGTCAGGCCGTCAGTCCCGAATGACGCGCGGCCGCGTTTATGAGAAGGGAGAGGACATCGCGAAGGTGTCCTCTCTCATAATTTGACGCAACTGGTTTTCTACTTGGGACTTAAAGTCTCATGTTCCGTTAAGTTCACGGCCGCTAAACTAACAACACCTGCCTGAACTGCCTTTCCTGGAGATTCCGATGATTGCCGCTCGTTCTCGTACCCCGCGCCACCTCCGGCCGGGCTTCACGCTCCTCGAAGTCCTCGTCGTCGTCGCGATCCTCGTCATCCTCGCGAGCGTCGCCAGCATCGCCGTATTCAGCTTCCTCGACGACGCCAAGATCAACAAGGCCACGCTCGACATGCAGGCACTGGAAACCGCTTATAAGGGGATCGCATTACAAAACCCGGACAACGTCAACTCCGGGACGTTCAACATGCAGATGCTAATTCCGAAGATTACCCAGGGCGAGGCCGGGCTGACCGACCCGTGGTACAACCCGTATCAGTTCCGGTTCATCCAGTCCGGCGAAACGGGCGAAGAACGGATTCAGTTCTACACCATCAATCCGAAGACGAGCGAAGAGATCGTCTGGCCCCGCCGCTGACCCGAGACGCACATGATCCGCCGCACGCGCCGCCGGGGTTTTACGCTGCTCGAGCTGCTGGCCGTGCTCGCGGCCCTGCTCGTGCTCGGCGCGTTGATCCTGCCGACGCTCTCCGGCCTCCGCGGGAACACGAACCTCAAGGCCGGGGCGGACATCCTCCGCAGCCTGCTGGCCGAGGGGCGGGCGAAGGCGATCGAGGACGGCCGGAACTACAAGCTCTCGTTCACGGCCGACGGGCGGACGATTCGCGTCGAACCGGACGCCTATATCACCGACCCCATGGCGCAAACCGAGCAACCCGTCACCCGGCAAGAAGACCTCCCGGCCGGCGTGACGATCGCACTCGTCGAGAGCGACTCGCCGGTGACGGACGCTTCCGGCATCCAGCGGGTGGCGACGCTCCTGCCGGACGGGACCTGCCGCGAGGACAGTGTGTTCGTCCAGCTAAACGAGGACGGCGTCGCCCCGCTGACGCTCCGCATCCGCGGGCTGACCGGGAACGTGACCGTGACCGCCAACCCGACTGGGGGCCAGCCGTGATCGCGCGACGACCCCTTGGCCGGCGGGACGGCATCACGCTCCTGGAAGTGCTGTTGTCGATGGGCATCTTCCTGCTCGCGATGACGGCCCTCACTCGCCTGCTGGACATCGGGACCGACGCCGCCCTGGACGCGACGTTCCAGTCGGACGCGAACCGGCTGGCGCAATCGAAGCTGGCCGAGATCGAGGCGGGCGTGCTGACGCCCGACGCGAACGTGTCCGGGACGTTCGACGCCGAACCCGCGTGGTCGTGGCAGGTCGTGTCCACGGCGATGAGCGTGCCGAACGTCTACACGGTGGCCGTCACCGTGTCCCGGACGACCGGCAAGCCGGTCACGGTGACGCACACGCAGATCGTCTACGACAGCCGCCAGATGGGGAAGTCCGGCGAGATTGCGAAACCGGAAGCCACGGGGGCCGCGCCATGATGCTCGCACGCCACACCACCCGCCGGCCCGGCTTCACGTTGCTGGAAGTCCTGCTCGCGACCGTCATCGGCATCCTGCTCCTCGGCGGCGTGTACGCGCTCTTTGAAATGGTCGTGAAGCAGACCGACACCGGCCGGACGGCGGTGGCGAACGGCGACCTCGCCCGCGCGGTCGTCAACCGGATGACAATCGACCTGTCCGGCAGCCTCGGCCCCCTTCCCCCGAAGTCCGGCGGCGGGATCGCACAAAGCTCGACCACGGGTTCGACCACGACGAGCGGTTCGACCACGACGACCGGGACCACGGGGACGACCGGCACGACGGACACCGGCTCGGCCGACACGGGGTCCGCGGAGACGACCGACACCGGCACGACGAGTTCCGACACCGAGGTCGCGGCCGACGTGCCGTTCCAGGGCGGCGTGTTCGGGACCGACAAGCAGCTGACGCTGTACGTCAGCCGCGTGCCGACCGACCTCGTGAACCCCGATTCCGCGGCCGAGACGGCCCTCGGCGGCGACCCGAAGCCGGACCTCCGGCGGATCACGTACTACCTCGCCGCGACCGGCGGGCTGTGCCGGCAGGAGCAGTTCCTGGTGACCGCCGACGGCGTCCGGAACTCGACCGACCCGGACCACTCGCAGGAAGCGGTGGACCTGATCGCCGAGGAAGTGATCGACGTGAAGTTCGAGTACTTCGACGGCGGGACGTGGAGTACGTCGTGGGCCGGGGACGACGAGAACGAGGACGGCAAGACGGTCAAGGGGCCGCCGCGGGCGATCCGCATGACGCTCCTCATCGAGGACGGCAACGGCACGCAAAAGCGGGTCGAGCACGTGTTCCCGATCCGCGCGGCGGTGGGCACGTACACCCCGCCGGCCCCGGCGACGGACACCGCCACCACGGACACGACTTCCACAACGGGGATGTGATGCGAGCCACCGGCCGAGACCGCCGCGGTTACGTCCTCGTCGCCGTGCTGATCGTCATCGTCGTGCTGTCGCTCGTGTCGTACCGGTTCGCGGACGCGATGGCCGGCGAGCAGAAGGTCGCGTACCGCAACGGCGAGGCCGCCCAGGCGAAGGCGTTCGCCGTCTCGGGGATTCATTACACGATGGGCCTACTCGCCGACCCGAACTCGCTGGCGAACGTCCTCGGCGACAACCCCTACGACAACTACCAGGCGCTCGCGAACGTCACCGTCACGGCCGACGGGCCGCGGGGCGGCGGGCGGTTCAGCATCGTTAGCGTCGCCGAGGGCGACGGCTCGACCGACGGCGGCGCGTACGTCACCCGGTACGGCGTCGCCGACGAGGCGGGTAAAGTTAACCTGAACACGATGATGCGGATCGACTCGTCCGGCGAGGCGCTGCGGGCGATGCTGATCCTCTTGCCGAACATGAGCGAGGACGTGGCCGACGCGATCACCGACTGGCTGGACGCGGACGACGACCAGCGGGCGAACGGGGCCGAGGCCGCCGCGTACTCGACCTACCGGCCGCGGAACGGCGCGATCAACACGCTCGACGAGCTGCTCCTCGTCCGCGGGGTGAGCGTCTCGAACCTCTTCGGCAACGACCGGAACAAGAACGGCGTCCAGGACGCCGACGAGGCGGACGGGAACGCGTTCAACCGCGGGTGGGCCGACTACCTGACCGTCTACGGCCACGAGCTGAACGTCGATTCGGCCGGCCAGCCGCGGCTGTACGTGAACGACGCGAACATGGCGAACGTCAACCAGCAGCTCGCCGCGGTCGTCGGGCAGGAACTCGCGGACTACACGGTCGCGTACCGGATGTACTCGACCTCGTCGTCCACCTCCGCCCCGTCCGGGAACACACGCGTCGGCACCGCGGCGGACCTCCGGTCGGCGGTACAGTCGTCGCTCGCCGGCGGCAGGGCCCGGCGGCAGGTGCGGAACTCGATGCTCGCGATGGTGAACACCCGCGTCACCCTGCCCCGCCCGCCGAACACGCCCATGAACGAGCCGACGGTCGTGGTGAACTGCCCGCTCAACGACGCGAATTACCTAAAGACGAACCTCGCCACGATCCTCGACAAGGTAACGGCGAAGAGCAATCACGAGCTGAACCCGCGGATCAACGTGAACACCTGCCCGCCGACGCTGCTCTCCGTGCTGCCCGGCGTGACGCCGGAGGACGCGGCGGCCGCGATCTCCGCCCGCGCCGACCTCGACCCGGCGAGCGCCGAGTACAAGACCGGGGCGTGGCTGCACACCCAGGCCGGGATGCGGATGGAGATTTTCAAGAACATCGAGACGTACATCACCGGGTACACCCAGACGTACCGGATTCAGTCGATCGGGTACTTCGCGACCGGCGGCCCGGTCGCCCGCGTGGAGGCGGTGATCGACACGAACGGCGGGTTCCCCCGGATCGTTTACTACCGCGACCTCACCGAGCTCGGCGGCGGGTTCGACCCGCCCCGCGACTGACACCCAGGAGACACCCCTTGCCCCGTTACCTCGCCATCGACGCCGACGGCCACGGCCTGACCGTGGCGGCCGGCAGCGTCCGCGGCGGGACCGCCCACGTCGAACAGGCGTTCGCGTGGCCGGAGACCGCCCCGCCGCTGTCGCCCGCGACCGCCGCGCCGCTCGGCCGGCGGCTCGCCGAGCTGCTCAAGGAGGCCGGCGTCGCGCCGGCCCCGGTCCTGTTCGCCGTCGGCCGCGACCGGATCATCCTGAAGGAAATCAAGCACCCGCCGTCCCCGCCGCAGGACGAGCCGGCCGTCGTCCGGTTCCAGGCGATGAAGGAGCTGACCGAGTCGCCGGACGACGGCGTCCTCGACTACATGCCGCTCGGCAGCGACGCCGGCGGCGAGCGGCGGTCGCTCGTCGCGTTCGTGAACAAGGACGTGTTCAACGCCGTGAAGGCGGCGTGCGACGCGGCCGGGTTGAAGCTGGCGGCCGTGACGCCGCGGCCGTTCGCGACGACCGCCGCCGCCGGCCGGGCGGTCGCGACCGGCGCGGTCCCCGTCCCGGACGCCGTGGACGCGGCCGTCGCCGTCGTGACCCTCAACGACTCGTCCGGGGAGTTCTCGGTCATCAAGAACGGCGCGGTCCGGTTCTCCCGACACGTCTCGCCGATGGCGATGACGAACGAGGCCACCCTCGTCGCCGAACTCCGCCGGAACCTGTCGGTGTATTCCGCCCAGTCGCTCGGCGACTCGATCCAGGCGATCTACCTCGCGGAGGGCGAAACCGGCCTCGGCGGGTGGTCCGGCCGGCTCGGCGCGACGTTGCCCGTGCCCGTCTACCCGTTCGACCCGCTCGCCGGCACGCCGGTCGCGGACCGCGTGCCGCCGAAGCAGCGGTCGCGGTTCGCCGGCGTCGTCGGCCTGCTCGCCGGACAATCCCGCGTCGGCCCGACGCCGATCAACTTCGTCCAGCCGCGGCAGCCGCGGGCCGAGGTCAACCCGAACCGCAACCGCATCGTCGTGGGGGCACTGCTCGGCCTCCTCACGCTCGCGGGCCTCGCGTTCCGCAGCTACGCCCTCCTGCAAAGTGCGGCCGCGAAGACGGCGAACCTCCAGGCGCAGGTGCAAAGCCTCGAGTCCGACCTGAAGCTCCGCGAGCCGGACGTGAAGCGGCTCGCCGCGGCGGAGGAATTCGACAAGCGCGGCATCCCGTGGCTCGACGAGAAGTACGACCTCGCCGTCCTCTTCCCGGACATCAGCAAGATGAAGCTCATGTCCTACGTCGTGAGCGCCCTGCCCCCGCCGGTGAGTAAGGACAAGCAGAAGCCCGCCGCCCCGACCGGCTCGCGGTTGACCGCGTCCCCGCCGGTCGCGAAGATGCGGCTGACCATCGCGGCGGACAACGGCACGCTGCCCGAGGAACTGGTCCGGGCGCTGGCCCGCGAGTCCCGGTACTACAGCGGCGTCCGGTCCACCATCGGCCCGCTCCTGCCCGGCGGGTCGGCCCGGTCGCCCGTGCAGCAGTTCTTCATCGACGCGAACATCTCCCGCCGTTCGCCGGAGGAGTACACCTCCCGGCTGCGGGTGACGCTCCCCAAGCCGGAGGTCGAGCCGGAGAAGCCCGCGGCCGCCCCCGACCCCAACCCGCTCGGCTTGCCCGGTGGCTTCGGCCCGGACGGAGGGAACGCCCCGTGACAACCCGCGAAAAGCGAATGGTTCAGTTCCTCGGCGTCCTCGGCCTCTTCGGCCTGGGGTTGGCCGCGTACACGCTCGTGTACCAGCCGCTCCAGAAGCACAAGCGGGACCAGGCGAAGTTGGAAGACGACCGGCACGAGAAGCAGGAGCAGCTCGTCAAGGTCATGCGCGACCTGAAGCGGGTCGAGACCGTGAAGAAGCGGAGCCTCCCGGCCGACCCGGACGTGGCGAAGCGGGAGTACGAGGCCGCCCTCGGGTACATCCTCCGGTCGTCCGGCGTCCCGGCCGGGTACACGATCGTCCCGAAGGTCGCCGGCGACGTTCGCAGCATCCCGGACATCGCCCCGAAGAAGCCGGCGTACCAGCGGATCGGGTACGACATCCGGATGACGAAGGTGGACCTGCCGATCCTGACGAAGGTGCTGAAGGCGTACTACGACCTGAACCTGCTCCACCAGATCACACACTTGGACATCAAGCGGGTGGAGAAGGAAGGCTCGTCCGGCGGCATCGCCCGCCGCGGGGCCGACCGGCAGGACCTGGAGGTGACGTTCCACACGGAGGCGATCATCCTCGACGGCGCGGAGCAGCGGCGGACGCTGACGGCCGTGCCGCTGTCCGTCGCCGCCGTCGGCGGCGGCGGGGCGTACCACGCCGTGCTGAACATGCCGGAGACGAGCCGCGTGGTGAAGCCGCAGCAGTTCGTCCAGGTGCTCGCGACCGATGCATCGAAGCTCGGCCGCGACTACGCCCTGCTCGAAGGCCGCGACGTGTTCCACGGCCCGCTGCCCCCGCCGGAACGGAAGGCCGAGGCCCCGAAACCCGTCAACCCGTTCGGTCCCGAAGGGCGGCCGAAGGAGGACATCAGCCCGTTCATTCGGTTTAACTCGCTGACGACCGGGGCGACCGGCATCCAGGAGGCGACGATCTGGAACCAGGCGTACAACACCATGTACGAACTCCGCCTCCGCGACGGGGACGGGTACACCGAATTCCAGGTCAGCAAGAAGTTCCGCGTCGGCGAGAAGTGGGTGAAAGACCGCGAGGCGATCAAGGACTCGAGTTGGCAGCCGCTGAAGAGCGCCGGCGAGTTCACCATCGGCGAGGACGACACGGCCACGGCCCGCACGTTCCGGTTCCTCGGCGTCCACGAGGACGGCCTCGTCTTGATCGAAAAGACGACCGAGGATAAGCCGGCCGACCCGAAGAAGGCGGCCGGGAAGGACCGCCCCGCCCCGCCGGCGAAGCTCGGGGCCGAGCAGGTCGCCGTGGCCGCCGCGGTCGGCGTCGTCGGCGCGAACAAGCCCGCCAAGCCGCCGGCCGTCACCGAGTCGGTGTTCGTCTGGAAGCTGGGCCAGACGCTCAAAGCGATCACACCGCTGAGCGAGTCCGAGGGCCGGGAGCTGATCCGCAAGCTGTCGCCGAAGCAGGCGGCCGGCGCGGAGCTGGCCCCGAAGCCCCGCGACGCGGAGAACTGAGGTTCCACCCGACGCCGCAAGCGGGGCAAGCCGGAGGGCTTGCCCCGCTTGCGTTCCCCGGCGAGGGCGGGAAACTCACGGCCGGTTCATTCTGATTAAAAATTCCCGCGGGCCGCACATTCCTGGTTGCGGACCGGGTAGGCTTAGGATAAACCCGCGAATCGAATCCATGGGTCGCGGACGGCGGGTCGTGTCGGGGGACGCGGGCCGCCAGGGGCAGGACGCCGCACCGTGGGATACGTTGGGGGAACCTATGAGTCTGCACGTCCCGCAGGCGGTCGGCCGCGTCCCGGTTTGGAAACTCCGCCGCTGGCTGCCCGTCGTCCTGGCCTCCGGCCTCGCCGCGCCGCTCGCGCTCGCGGAAGAGCCGAAGCAACCCGTGCCGATGAAGGCGGCCGACCCGGCGAAGGCCCCGGCCCCGGCCCCGGAGGCGAAGCCCGAGGTCCCGGAAAAGACCGTCTCCTTGAACTTCAACTCGAAGCCGTGGGACCAGGTGCTCGACTGGTTCGCCACCGAGAGCGGCCTCGTGATGATCGCCACGGCGAAGCCGACCGGCAGCGTCACGATCAAGACCGACCCCGGCAAGAAGTACACCATCTCCGAGGTCGTGGACCTGCTCAACCGGTCGCTCGCGCTCCAGAAGTTCATCCTCCTCCGCATCGACTCGACGACGTTCACCGTCTGCCCGGCGGACGAGAAGATTCCGGACGCGTACATCCCGCGGATCACCGTGGACGAGTTGAAGAAGAAGGCCAAGACCGAGGTGGTACAGGTCGCGATTCAACTGAAGACGCTGAACGCCGAGGAAATCCTGGACCAAGTGAAGACGCGGAAGGGGCAGTTCGGCGACGTGAAGGCGATCGGCGCGAACCAGTTGCTGATGACCGACACGGCCGGGACGATCGACACGCTCATCAAGGACATCAAGCGGCAGGACGAGGCGCACGGCGACTCGCTGACGTACCAGTGCAAGTACATCCGCGCGTCCGAGGCGGCCGAGAACCTCACGAAACTGCTGACGGACAGTTCCACGTCGGTGTCGGCGACCTCGCCGACGCCGTCGCCGTTCGGCGGGTTCACGCCCGGCGGCGGGTTCACGCCCGGCGGCGGGTTTACCCCGCCCCCGAGCAGCCGCGACAACCGGACGGTCAGCAGCCGGTTCCGCACGGTGAACGTCACGGTGCAGGAGAAGACGAACACGATCATGATTACCGGCCCGGCCGACAAGCTGGCGACGGCCGAGAAGTTGCTCAAGGAACTCGACATCGCCCGGCCGGGGATGAAGGAGTACCAGCCCGGCGAGCAGACGCTCAAGATTTATGGCGTCCCGCCAAAGACGGCCGACACCCTCGCCCGCGTGCTGAACGAAACCTACGGGAACTCGAAGCTCGTCCGCATCGCCGCCGTGCCGGGCAAGGACGAGATCATGGTCCTCGCCCCGGCGTCGGACCACTTCGACATCGCGCTGAAGATCAACGTGAACACCGAGGGGTCGAAGCCGAGTACGACCACCGAGGTCATCGAAATCACGTCCGGGAAGGACCCGAAGGAGTTGGCCGATGCGATCAAACGGCTGATGCCGGACACGACCGGCAGCGGGCCGATCATCGACTCGCGGTCGGACCCCACGCCGGCCCTGCTCGTCAAAGGCAACGCGACCCAAATCGCGGAAGTGAAGGCGGCGAAGTTGGCCGTTGATCCGCCCTCGGGTGGCACGGGCGGCACGGGTGTCGGCGGGAACTTCCGCGCGATCCAGGTGGACGGCGCGAGCGCCGCGACGGTGGCGGAGCTGCTGGCCGACACGCTCCAGAAGATGGGCAAGCCGGTCGAACTTGGCGGCGTGGACCTGTCGAAGCCTGCCACTCCGATGCCGGCCCCCGCGCCGAAAACGGCCCCGCCCCCGCAGGAGAAGAAGAGCCGGGCGTTCCCGCTGCAAGGCCCGGAGTACGTGCGGGCGCAGATCGTGGACCCGTCGGCCCCGGCCCAGCCGAACCAGCCGAAGGCCGACCCGAACGCCAAGCCGGTCCGCATCCTGGTGATCGGGAACAAGATTTCCATCACCGGCGACGACCCGGTCGCGGTCGAGACGGCGGCGCAGCTGGCCCGGCTCATCATCAGCCAGGGCAAGGTCGTGGACGAGTCGCGGTTCGACGTGATCCGCCTCAAGAACGCCAGCGCCGAGGAAGCCGCGAAGGTCATCACCGAGGTGTTCAACGGCCCGCAACAGCAGCAACAGGGCGGCCCGGGTGGCGGTCGGGGCGGCGGCGGGTTCAACCCGTTGCAGTTCCTCGGCCAGTTCGCGGGCATCGGCGCGTCGGCCCCGGCGAACCCGTCGGCCAACCGCATCCGCGTCGTCGCCGAGAAGCAGAGCAACTCGCTCGTCGTCGTGAAGGCGTCGCCGCTCGACCTGCTCACGATCCGCAAGCTGCTCGAGAAGGCCATCGACAGCTACCCGGACCAGGACTCGACGAGTGCGATGAAGACGTGGGTGATCCCGCTCGCGCATCAGAACGCGGAGACGGTCGCCATCACGATCAAGGACGTGTACGCGAACCTCATGACCACCAACCGCGGCGGGGGCGGCCGCGGGGCGCAGTTCGCGGCGTTCCCGTTCCCGTTCCCCGGTGGCGGCGGCGGACAACAGAACCAACAGCAGGTCGCGCAATTGACCGTCGGGACCGACTCGACGACGAACAGCATCGTCCTGAACTGTAACGAGGCGATCTACAAGGATGTCGAGAAGTTGGTGTTCACCCTCGACGACGCCGCGAAGGATTCGACGGACGTGGTCCAAGTGGTGAAGCTCGACGGCATCGACCCGACGCTCGTGCAGCAGGCCATCGACGCGATGACCGGTACGACCCGGCCGACGACGCCGACCGGCGGCATGGGCCGCACCGGCGGCGGGTTCGGCGGCGGCTCCCCGTTCGGCGGGGGCAACTTCGGCGGCGGCGGCACGCCGTTCGGCGGGTTCGGCGGCGGGAACCGGGGGTTCGGCGGCGGC
The DNA here is from genome assembly GCF_059499385.1 of Limnoglobus sp. Classification (NCBI taxonomy): domain Bacteria; kingdom Pseudomonadati; phylum Planctomycetota; class Planctomycetia; order Gemmatales; family Gemmataceae; genus Limnoglobus; species Limnoglobus sp. The sequence goes on from NZ_JCABYM010000093.1 coordinate 20,019, forward strand.
ACGCCGTTCGGCGGGGGCGGCAACCGCGGGTTCGGCGGGTTCACGCCCGGCGGCGGGGGCGGCAACCGGGGGACCGGTGGGGGCAACCGCGGGGGCGGCCGGGGGGGCCGCAACCAGAGATCGGACGATAGAAGTCCGGGCGACGGTGGTGGAGGGCGCGATTTTTTTGAATACCGGGACACGGACGTCCCTTCCGGCCTCTCGACCATCTACGACCCCGAACTAGATAACGACACGAGGAAGCCCACGCCCGACCCGGACCTTCGCCAAATCCAGGCGACGGTACCGGCCGTCAACCCGCAGCAACCGCCGCCGCAACCCGGCGGACAGCCGCCGAAGGCGAACCAGCCGCCGGCCCCAGGCCAGCCGACGCCGCCGGCGATCGTCGCCGCGCCGTCCGGCACGGTCACGGCCGAGGTGCTGCCCGAGACCGGCCTCCTCGTCCTCCGCACCCGCAACCAGGAGGACATGGAGAAGTTGCTCCGGCTGATCGAGTTCATCCGCCAGCAGGTTCCCGGCAGCGAGGTCGAACTGCGGATCGTGCCGCTGAAGCACCAGGACGCCACGAGCCTGGTGAACCTACTCAACACCATCTTCTCGCGGGTCAACATCGGCATCGGCACGACCACGCTCGTGCAGGGGGCGAACCAGCAGCGGCCCGGCGGACTCTTCGGCGGGCTGTTCGGCGGGTTCGGCGGCCAGCAGCAGAACCAGCAGGCCGTCACCGTCGGCTCGCTCTTCATGCTCCCACTGCCCCGGCAGAACTCGATCATCGTCGCGACGCCGAAGTCGCGGATGGACTCGATCCTCAAGGAGATCGAGCGGTTCGACGTGCCGAACACGTTCTCGTTCAAGACGTACCAGTTGAAGCGCGGGTCGGCCCAGTACGTGGCGTCCCAACTCCAGACGTTCTTCAACCAGCGGTACGGCAACGAGACGGCGGCGACGAACCAAATCCGCATCACGTTCGACGCCAACTCGAACCAGCTCTTCGTGCAGGCCGGGCAGGCCGACATGAAGGACATCGAGGACTTCATCCAGAAGATCGAGACGGCCGAGAACTCGTCCAAGAACGAACTCCGCGTCTTCAAGCTGAAGTACGCCTACGCGGACGACGTGGCGAACGTCCTGCTCACGTCGTTGACCAGCGGCGTCGTGAACCCGGCCGCCTCGGCGACGGCATCCACCGTCGGCCAGGGGGCGGGCGGCGGGGCCGGCGTGTCGCCGTTCGCGACCGGCGGGGCGGCGGGCGGCGGCCTCAACCAACTCGGCGGCGGCGGGCAGTTCGGCCAGCAGTTCGGCGGGGCGAACCAGCTCGGCGGCGCGAACCGGCTCGGCGGCGTCGGCGGCCAGACCGGGGCCGGCGTCGGCGTCACCACGAAGACGACCTCGCTCCAGTTCTTCAGCTCGCAGGACGGCAAGATCACCGAGTCCAGCTTACTGGTGGACGTTCACATCACGCCGGACACGCGGATCAACGGCATCGTCATCTCCGCGCCGGAGAAGACGATGCGGCTCATCGAGAAGCTGCTCGAGGAACTCGACGTGCCGTCCGCGGCGAAGGCGGACGTGAAGGTGTTCACGCTGAAGAAGGCCGACGCGAACACGACGGCCACGCTGCTGACGAACCTGTTCAGCTCCGCCCGCGCCACCGGCGGGCAGTTCGGCGGCGGGCTGAACCAGTTACTCGGCGGCGGGGCGAACCAGACGAACCAGACGAATCGGCCGCTGCTCACGCTGACCGGCGACGTGTCCGAGGGGGCGACGCTGCTCGACCTCCGGCTGTCCGTGGACAACCGGACGAACAGCATCATCGTCGCCGGCGGGCAGAGCGACCTGGAGACCATCCGCGCGATCATCGCCCGGTTGGAGGACACCGCCGCCCCGCAACTGATGACGAAGGTGTACAAGCTCCGCAACGCGGCCGCGGCCGACGTGCGGACGGCCGTGTTGACGTTCCTCCAGCAGAAGGTCCAGCTCGAAACGAACCTCCAGTTCGCCGGGGCGTTCCAGCAGATCCAGCGGCAGGTGTTCATCCAGGAGGAGCCGGTCTCGCAGACGCTCTTGATCGCGGCCAACCCGGAATACTTCTACGAGGTCGTGAGCCTGATCGAGAAGGTGGACGCGCCGCCGCAGCAGGTGTTCGTCCAGGTGCTGATCGCGGAAGTGCAACTGCGGAACACGCAGGAGTTCGGCGTGGAGTTCGGGCTGCAAAGCCCGGTGCTCTTCGCCCGGAGCCAGACGACGACCGGCCCCGGTACGCCCGGCTTCAACTTCAACACGACGGCCGCGCTGCCGAACACGACGACGGCCGGCCAGGGGACGGTCGGGTTCCAGGGCCTTGGCAACCTCGGCGTCGGCCGGTCCGGGTCCACCGGCATCGGCGGGTTCGTGTTCTCCGCCGCCAGCGACACGTTCAGCCTGCTCATCCGGGCGCTCAAGGCCCAGAGCCGGGTGGACGTGCTCAGCTACCCGCAGCTGAGCCTCACGGACAACCAGACCGGGTTCTTCCAGGTCGGCCAGAACTTCCCGATCCCGACCGGCGTGTCGCAGACGGTCACCGGGCAGTTGCAGGGTGTGGACTACATCCCGATCGGGATCACGCTGCGGGTGACGCCGCGGATCAACCCGGACGGCAAGGTGCTGATGCGGGTCGAGCCGCAGATCACGAACCCGTCGCCGACGCTCATCGCGCTCGGCAACGGGCAGACGGCCACGGCGTTCGACACGCAGACGGTGCAGACGACGGTGCTGGCGTCCGACGGGGAGACGATCATCCTCGGCGGCCTCATCACCCGCCGGGACAACCGGGCCGAGAACAAGATTCCGATCCTCGGCGACGTGCCGTACCTGGGGGCTGCGTTCCGCTACCGGACGCAGGCGCAGGAGCGGCGGGAGATCATCTTCATCGTCACGCCGCACATCCTGCGGTCGGAGGCCGACCGCGCCCGCGTCGGGGCGGAGGAAGCCCGCAAGATGCACTGGTGCCTGCCGGAGGTGCAGAACATCCACAGCTACGGGGCGGACGTGCTGAGCGGCCGGAACCCTTATGCTCCGGATGCGGCCCCGACGTTCGGGCTGCCGACGCAAGCGTACGCCCTGCCCGGTTGCCAGCCGTCGCTACCGGCCGGCGTCGTGCCGGACGGGGCGATCGTCGGGCCGAACGGGGTGAACCCCGAGCCGTACCCGCAGTCCCTGCCCGGCGGCGTGGTCCCGGACGGTGGGGCGGTCAACCCGCCGATGAGTCAGGCGAACCCGCCGGTGAACACCGTCTACCCCGGCACGGCGGCGTACCCGCAGGGGGTGGTCGTCCCGCAGCAACTCGTGCCGGCGAACTGGCGGCCGCAGCCGCAGGGGGCACTCGTGCAGCCGCGGCCGCTCTCGACGAGCGCCGTGAGCGCGATGTTCGCGGCCCCGGCCGAGCCGAAGAAGAAGGAAACCCCGAAGCCGGCCGCCCGGACGGCGTCGCCGCTCGACACGCCCTCGCAACCCACGGAAGGGGTCAAGCCATGGTCCGTTTTCGGAAACTGATCCTGCTCGCGGCCGTCGCGCTCGGGCCGGCCGCCGGTTGCATGACGACGAAGCCGCTCACGACGCAGAAGCTGAACGAGACGATCAAGGACGCGCTGCCGCAGTCGGTACTGGCGGTCGGGCCGAAGGCCGCCCCGGCGACAGAGTTCGCGACGGCGTGGCAGACAAAGCTCGGCCACCTCCCGGACCCGACGCGGAACGGGGCGATGAGTCCCGGCATCGTCGGGCAGGCGTTCCTGTACACCGAGAAGCTGGCCGCGGCGGAGATCGCCGGGTCGCTGACGATCGTGGCGAACGACGCCACGCCGCGGCCGGCCGGGATGCCGCCGAAGCAGCCTAACGTGTGGCACTTCGACGCCGACACGCTCAAGCGGATGGTCGTGAACGACGACCGGTTCGGTAAGAGCCTGGCCATCTTCCTACCGTGGCCGGAGGAATGGGCGGACGTGAACCGTCTTTTGATCCAGGCCCGGTACGACCAGCCCGCCGCGCCGCCGCTGTTCGCGTCGCAATCGACGGTCACACTCGACCTGTTCACGAGCGGCCCGCAGGTGAACGTGTCTCAGTCGCGGCAGACGCTCGCCCAGATGGCCGTCCCGGACCCGAAGGCGCTGTTGCAGCAGGCCCAGGCGAACCCGGCGGCCCGGACCGTCACGGGGACTGGGCAGCCGTTCCCGGCGGTCGCGAACCCGATAGTTCCGGTGAACAACCAGGGCGTGCCGAACATCGGGCAGATCGTTCCCGTGAACCATCAGGCTCCCGCGGCGGCTTGGCCGAACGTCGGGACGCCGCCCGCCGGACAGCCGCAACCGAGTGTGGGCGGGATGCCGGTATTCCTGCAGCAACAAGGGGCCGTGGGGATCCTGCCCACGGCGGGGCCACAACCACCGGCGAACGTGGTAGGAACGCCGCTGCCGCCGTTCCAGACGAACCCGCCGCTGACGCAGCCGGCCGGCGAGTTTCAGCGGACCGTGATCCCCCGGAACTGACGAGAAGAAGAAGGCCGCCCCGTTCGGGCGGCCTTTGTTACTTCACACGCCCGTCCTTGATCGGCGGCAGGCTAATCATCGAGCTGTCCGTCATGTTGTCCACGATCGACTCGATCGCGTGGAACGCCGACTCGCCGATCCCCTTCTGGTAGATCGGCGGGTAGATTTCGTGCCGCACGGCCATGAACGCCCGCACGACCTGCGGGTCGAACTGCACGCCGGCCTCGGCACCGAACACGGCGTCGATCTCGTAGGGCGACCGGGCCGACCGGTACCGCCGCGGCGACATCATCGCGTCGCACGCATCGGCCACGGCCAGGATGCGGGCGATGAGCGGGATCGCCTCCCCGACCAGCCCGTCCGGGTAGCCGCGGCCGGAGAAGTGCTCGTGGTGGTGCCGCACGGCCGGCTTCAGCTTGTCGAACGGCCGAATGCTCGCGACGATCCGCTCGCCGATGACCGGGTGGCGGCGGACCTCCTCCATCTCGTCGTGCGTCAGCCGGCCTGGGCGTTGCAGGATTTCGTCCCGCAGGCCGATCTTCCCCACGTCGTGCAGCAACCCGGCGAGGTAGATGTCCCCTTCCGTCGTCGTCGGCAGGCCCATCTGCTTGACGAGCAGCACCGCGATCCGGGCCACCCGCTCGCTGTGCCCGGCCGTGTACGGGTCCTTCGCGTCGATGATCGTGGTCAGGCAGTGGAGCAAGCCATTAAGAAGGGTCTTCGTGCTCACCTGCGCCTGCGCCCGCTGGGCGAGGAGCATCTTGAGCGCCATCCGCACGGCCTTCGTGTCGCCGTCGTCGAACCGCCGGTCCGGGTTGAAGCTCAGGACGACGATGCACCCCTGGGTCCGGGGGTCGCACGCGATAACCGCCATGTCCGGCTGGCCCTCGGTTTTCGTCGCCTCCGGGTTCACCCACCGGAGGGTTTCCGCCCCGGCCGGCAGGCGGCCCAGCAGTTGCTTCGCCAGGGTCGCGGCCTGGTCCGTGGTGAAGTTCCGCTTGGCCGTCATCCCGGAGACTTTGTTGCCGGCCTTCGAGTACCAGTAAGCCACGTCCGCCGCGACGGCGGTGCGGGCCGCCTCGACGGCCGCGACAACGGCTTGGTTCGTAGTCCCGGTGTCGCCTAGCTGGACGAGCAGCGACTCCAGCACGACCCACGGGTCGCGGATCAACGGGACGGGGGTGTCGGGGACCAGACCTTTTCGTTCGTTCGTTGTCATGGGTGTGTCGTCGGAGAAGTCACAGGCGTCGGGCACAACATCCGTGAAGACGATCTGAGGGAGAGTATAGCATCGCGGGGCGAACGAATGCTACGGCCCCCACAGGCAATTTCCTGAAATCCGTCCCTTCACGTCGTCGCGGGTTCTGATCCGAGCGGAATGTGGAAGAAACCGTTTCATCGCCGACTCGAAACCGGTACGCTATCGGAATCCTACCCCCGCGGTTCGCCCGCACGTTTCGAGTTACGCATGCCCGACGACCAGCCGATCACCCTCGCGATGATGCGGGAGCGTTTCACCAGCGCCGTCGTCTGCGACGCCCTCGATGCCGCCGGGTTCCCGAACCAGTCGCCGCGCGTTTCCTTCCGCCAACTGACCGTGCCCGGCGTCCTCGTCGGCCGGTGCAAGACGACGCTCTGGGCGGACATGGCCCACGTCGATCCGAAGCCCTACGAGCTGGAACTGAAGGCCGTCGATTCCTGCCGGCCGGACGACGTGCTGATCGCCGCCGCGGGCGGGTCAATACGGTCCGGCATCTGGGGCGAACTGCTCAGCACGGCCGCCCGCAACACCGGCTGCGTCGGCGTGATCGTGGACGGGGCCGTCCGCGACGTGCGACAAATGGCCGAGATGGGGTTCCCGGTGTATGCCCGCGGAACGATCATCTACGACAGCAAGGACCGCCAGCGGGTCATCGACGTTGACGTGCCGGTAGAGATCGACGGCGTGACGTTCAACCCCGGCGACTTGGTGATCGCGGACCGGGACGGCGTCGTCGTCGTGCCGCGGGCGGTGGAAGCCGAGGTCGTGCGGGCGGCGTGGGAGAAGGTGAACGCCGAGAACCAGGTCCGCGACGCGATCCGGGCCGGGATGTTGGCGACGGACGCGTTCGCGAAGTACGGCGTGCTTTAAGGGGGCGGTGACATGTTGATCTTCGACTCGCACCTCGACCTCGGGCTGAACGGCGTCGATTGGAACCGCGACCTGCGGATGGCCGTGGACGACATCCGCGTTCAGGAGAAGGTTCTGAACATGACGGACAAGGGCCGGCAGACGAACACCCTGAGCATGCCGGAACTGAAGCGGGCCGAGGTCGGCGTCGGCGTCGCCACGCTGCTCGCGCGGCTGGAAAAGGACGTGAACCACCCGCTCGGCAAGACGTCCCCCGAGGCATGCTACGCGATGTGCCACGCCCACCTCGCGTACTACCGGGCGATGGAGCGGAGCGGATGGATGACGATGATCCGCACGCGGAAGGAACTGCACGCCCACCTGGAGGCTTACGACAAGAACCCGGACAAGACGCCGTTCGGCTACGTCCTGAGCATGGAGTGCGGCGACGGCGTGTTGAACCCGGAAAACATCCGCGAGTGGTTCGACCACGGCCTGCGGGCCATCGGCATCACGCACTACGGCCCGAACCGATACGGCGGCGGCACGCGGAGTGAGGTCGGCCTCGCGCTCGACGCGATCCCGCTGCTTAAGAACATCGAGCAACTCGGCATGGCGCTCGACATGACGCACCTCTCGGACAACGCGTTTTGGCAGGTGACGGAGCGGTTCGGCGGCCGGGTGCTGGCGAGCCACCAGAACGCCCGCAAGTTCTGCGACTGGCAGCGGCAATTCAGCGACGACCAACTGAAGTGGGTCTTCTCCCGCGGCGGGGTCGTGGGAATCGCGTTCGACGCGATCATGCTCCAGCCCGGCTGGGTCCGCGGCGTGACGAGGCCGGAAGTGACCATCGAGCGGGCGGTGGACAACATCGACCACATGTGCCAGCTCGCCGGCAACGCCCGGCAGGTCGGCATCGGCAGCGACCTCGACGGCGGGTACGGCAACGAGCAGACCCCGGCCGACCTGAACACGATCTACGACCTGCAAAAAATTCCCGACATCCTCACCCGCCGCGGCTACTCGTCGGCCGACGTGCAAGGGATCATGCACGGCAACTGGGTCCGGTTCTTCAGCGAAGTCCTACCCGCCTAAACGCACACATGTCACAACCCGCCACCCCGCACCGGTACGTGATCGTCGGCATCACGTCGATGGCCGCGCTCTGGATGTACATCGACCGCGTCTGCCTCTCGACGCTGGCGGACCGGATTCAGAAAGATTTGAACTTCGACGGCAACGACAAGGCGTGGATTCTTGGCGCCTTCTTCCTCGCTTACGCCGTCTGCCAACTCCCGGCCGGGTCGCTCGCCGACCGGTTCGGCCAACGAGTAGTGCTGACAGGCTGCATCGCGGCTTGGTCGCTGGTGACGGCGCTGACCGGGTTCGTGCAAGGCTTCCTCAGTTTGTTGATCGTCCGCCTCCTCTTGGGAATCGCGGAAGCCGGGGCGTACCCCGCGGCGGCGGGGTTGGTGAAGAACTGGGCGATGCCCACGGAGCGGGGCCGGTTCAGCAGCTTCGTGTCCCTCGGCGGGCGACTCGGCGGCGCGGTCGCCCCGTTCATTACCGCGATCCTCGCCCTGGCCCTCGTCGGGTGGGGGCCGCCCGGCTGGACCGTGGAACACACGAAAACCGTGACGGAAGGCGGCGTCGAGTACACCGAAACCGAGGTGCTGAACTGGCGGGGCGTGTTCGTATTCTTCGGCGCGTGCGGCCTACTCGTCGCGGCCGGGTTCTGGTTCATCGTTCGCAACCACCCGCCGGGGCACGAATCGTACACGTCCGCCCCGAAACCGCGCCGGCCGATCCTCGAACAACTCGCGGTCCTCGTTCAAAGCCGGAACATGTTCCTGTTCGCCCTCGTGCAGTTCGCCGTGAACGTGAGCTGGGCCCCGCTCGTGACGCTGCTGCCGACGTACTTGAATGAGTCGTTCGGCACGCCGCTCAAAGAAATCGGCGCGATGCAATCGACCGCGCTGTTCATCGGCTGCGGCGGGATGCTGCTCGGCGGGTTCGTGACGGACGCCCTGCACAAGAGGTTCGGCCCGAGGTGGGGCCGGTCGATCCCGGTTTGCGCCGCGAAGGCCGTGTGCGTCGTCCTGTGCTGCCTCGTGCCGCAAATGGATTCGGCGTGGAATGCGATTTTCGTTCTGGGCGCGATGGCGTTCATGGTGGACCTCGGCAACCCGTCGATCTGGGCGTTCGCGCAGGACGTGGGCGGCAAGAACGTCGGGGCCGCGCTCGGCTGGGGGAACATGTTCGGCAACCTCGGCGCGTTCGCGTCGCCGATCGTGCTGACGGTCGTGAAGGACCGGTTCGGGTGGAACGCCGCGTTCTTCGTCTGCGCCGGGTGCTTCGCCGTCGCGTCCGTCGCCGGGTTCCTGCTGAACGCCGGGCGGACGCTCGACGATCACCGGCCGGAGTCGAGGAACGATTGAAGGATGAGTACGGCCGCGATCCGGTCGCGCTTGCCCCTCCGCTTGTCCCGCCGCACGCCGGCCGCGATGAGCGAGTCCTCCGCGACGCTCGACGTGAACCGCTCGTCCACGAAATCGACCGGCAGCCCCGTCACCCCCCCCAGCCATGTCGCGAACTCGCGAGTTTCCTTCGCCTTCGGCCCCTCGGTGTCGTTCAGGCTGATCGGCAGGCCGACCACCAGGCCGACGATCTGTTCCGCCTTCACCAGCTGCTGAAAGTACTCCGCGTCGGCCACCGGCTGTTGGCGGGTGTAGGTGTCGTGCGGCGACGCGAGAATGCGGTCCGGGTCGCAGACGGCGAGCCCCACCCGGACGGAACCGTAATCGACGCCGAGCAACCGGCCCTTCGGCGGGAACGTCACAGGTACTGCTCCCCGCCGTTCTTGAGCTTGTCCACGATCTCCTTCACTCGGCCCTCGTCCTGCTTGCGGGCCACGAGCGTCGCGTCGCCGACCTGAATGATGACGAGGTCCGACACGCCGAGCGTCGCGATCAGGTGGCCGGGTTCCGCCGCGATGACGCAGCCCTTCGTTTCGATGCCGAGGTGTCGGCCCTGCACCGTGTTGCCGCCGGCGTCCTGCGGGTTGTGCCGCTCGAGCGCTAGCCAGCTCCCCACGTCGTCCCAGTGGTAGGGCGCACGCAGGACCATCCGCACCGGGGCCTTCTCCATCACCGCGTAGTCGATGCTCGTGCCCTTGATCGCCTCGTACTCCTTGCGGAACACCTCGTCGCGGCCCGGCGCGTCCCACGCGGCCGCGATCCGCACGCAGGCGTCGTGGATGTCCGGCCGGCTCGCCTTCAGTTGGCCGAGGATCGTCTTCGCCTTCCAGACGAAGATGCCGCTGTTCCACTCGTAGTTGCCGCTGGCAACGAACTGCTGCGCGACCTCGGCCGTCGGCTTCTCCTTGAACTCGCGGACGCGGGACAGCTTCACCCCGTTCCGCTCCCCGGCCGGCTCGCCGCGGTGGATGTAGCCGTACCCGGTGGACGGGAACGTCGGCGGGATGCCGAACGTGAACAGCGCGTCCGGGAACTCGTTGGCGAACTGCTCGGCCGCGAGTACCGCTCGATGAAACTCCGCCTGCGGCTCGATGAGGTGGTCGGCGGGCATGACGATCATCGTCGCGTCCGGGTCTTTTCGCGCGACGAGCGCCGCGCCGAGGCCGACGCACGGGGCCGTGTCGCGGCGGCACGGCTCGCCGACGACGTGGTCCTTCGGCACGTCGGGGAGTTGCTGCGCCGACTCGGCCGTGTACGCCGCGCCGGTCAGCACCCACGTCCGCTCCGGCGGGATGACCGCCCCAATGCGGTCGGCCGTGGATTGCAAAAGCGTGCGGTCCCCGGCGAAGCTGAGGAACTGCTTCGGGCGGGCGTTTCGGCTCCGCGGCCAGAACCGCGTCCCGCCGCCGCCCGCCATAATCATCGCGTGAAACATCGTGAAATCCTTTCAGGTCAAGACAACGTCACCGGGCCGCTGACGTTGAAATTCGCAGGGAGTTTCGCCTTGCACTCGGCCTCGTCGAGTGCGAACAGGGGGCTGATTTCGAGGGGGTATTTCGGCTCGCCGTTCTCGCGCGGGACGGCGACGCCGGCCGCCTCCAGCCACCGCGCGGCCCGTCCGACGAGCAGTTTGCGGACGGTTTCCGGGGAGTCGGCCCCGGTCGCGTTCTTCAGCGGGGCGAACTCGTCCTCCCGCTCGACGGCCATCGCCAGCCACCGGTCCGCGAGCGGCAGCGCGTCGAACACGAACAGCTCGAACTTGAGCGCGTTCTCCTTCGTCGGCGTGACCGGTTGGCCGTTCTCGTCGAGGCACGCGACCTTCTTCTTCGCGATGTGGTACGCCAGCCGCGTGTCGCCGCTCGTGACCCGTTCGAGGAACGGCACGCTGAACAGGTGGATGGCCGGGCTGCCGGCGCGGAACGCGAGTTCGCCGGCCGGCGTCCGCTCCTTCGACATTTCCGCGGGCATGTCCGAGTATTCGATGATCGCGCACCGGCCGTTCACGAGGCTCAGCACGCCGACTTTCTCTTCGGGCTGTTCCTTGAAGACGACCTTCGACGACACCTCGGCGTCCGTCTCGATGTGCCGGCCGACGAACGCCGGGTCCGCGACCCGCACCAATGGGTTATCGACCTGGAAGTAGAAGACGTGCTTCACGCCGTCGGCCTTCAGCTTCGCGAGGAGGCCGCTGTCGGCGAGGGCGGTCAGCGTGCCGCCGTGCCCGTTCGGGCTGAGGAACAGTTGGCCCGGCGCTTCGAGCAGCAACTTCCCCGTATGGAGGTCGAGCGCCGGCATCGTGCCTTGCTGGAAGAAATGCACGTCCGCCTTCGGCAGCCCGAAGTAGTTGTGCTGCTCGAAGTACGGTTGCGTCTCGCCGTGCGTGGCCGGGCTGGTCATCACCAGGAACGGCACGCGGGCGGCGTGCCGGCGGCGGAGGGCCAGCACCTTCTCGGCGTGAATCTGGAACAGGCTCGCCCCGCTCACCGGGCCGACCGGGTAGACGCCCTTCGGCCGGTCGGACCCGAGCCGACTGCCCTGCCCGCCCGCGACGAGCAGCACGGCCACCTCGCCGCGGCGGATCGCCGCTTCCCCGGTCGGCACGGCCGCGTCCGTCCGCGGCTCGACCGGCAACGGCGCGATACGGTCCCGCGGCGGCAGAACCGCGTGCGGCCGGTCCTTCTTGTCGAAGAGTTGCTTCAACTCGCCGAAGTTGATCCCGGACAGTTGTTCGACGAGGTTCGCCCGTTGCGTCGGGGTGAGGGTCGGCCAGTCGCGGAGGACGTGTTGCTGTCCGTGCGTTTCGAGCTGATTCTGCAAGTCGGCGGGTACGGCGCTCATGCTCGGGACATCCTATTAAAACTCGACCGTGAGGCCGTCGTGGGCCAGCGCCACGCCCGGCGGGAGCGGCGGCGGGTTCGCGTAATCGAACTCGTGAGACATGTGCGTCAGGTACGTCTGCTTCGGTTTCACCCGCGCGACGACTTCGAGCGCCTGCTCCAGGTTGAAGTGCGACGGGTGCGGCTTGCCTGGCTTCAGCGCGTCCAGGATCAGCACGTCCAGCCCGGCGAGCAGCGGCCAACTCCCGTCCGGGATTTTGCTCACGTCCGTGCAGTACGCCACTTCGCCAATTCGGAAGCCGAGCACGTCGAACCGGCCGTGGATGAGCGGGATCGGTGTTACCGACTCGCCGAGAACGTCGAACGGGGCGGTCGTAATGCGACGGAACTCCAGCTTCGGCAGCACGCCCGGCGGCAGGTCGTCGTTGCCGGGGTGGAACGCATACGAGAACGCCGCGCGGATGACCTCCTCCACGTCCTCCGTGCAGTAGATCGGCAGCGGGCCGCCGAGGTACTTCGGGAAGATGCGCACGTCGTCCAGGCCGAAGACGTGATCGACGTGGTAGTGCGTGTACAGGACGGCGTGGACGAGCGGAATGCGTTCGCGGAGCAGCTGCAACCGCATCTCCGGCGTCGTGTCGATGAGTAGGTTGCCGGCGGGGAACTTGATCAGAACGGACGACCGGGTGCGCTGATTGCGGGGGTGCGGGGAACGGCAGACGCCGCACCCGCAGCCGAGCATCGGCACGCCGACGGACGTTCCGCAACCGAGTACGATTAGCGTGTGCGGAGGCATCCGGAAAGTATAGCGGAAGCCCACGCCCGGCAGTATCGTCGAAATGATTCCACGGAAACACCCCCACCCTCCGCCGGAATCATTTCAAAAGTCCGGAATCATTTTTGAGAACGACGCAAGGACAACGGCATCATACGCTTGCGGCGGGTTGGTGGAATCGGAATCATTTCGTGCGACCCGGAAGCAAACAGAAACGGGCGGGAGGCGAACTCCCGCCCGTTCTCTTTTTGCGGCTCCAATTCTAGTGGGCTGCCCCCGGCTGGCCGGTTCCCAAATCGACGGGCTTGTAACCGCCCTTTGACTGGTAGTAGAGCAGCAGCAGGACGTAGCACACCAACATCCCGATCGGGAACAGCGCGACCGTTTTCAGCGCGTTCTTCTTGGCAACGGCCTGCGTATCCGTGATCGTCTTCTTCTCCTCCTCGGACAACGTCTTGACCTTCTCCTCGTCGAGCGGTTGGTACTCGCCGAAGAGGCTGGTCTTCTTCGCCCCCGCGACCTTCGCGTGGATGGCCGAGTTGGTTGTGGACAGCGACTTGTCCACCTCCTTGTCCTGGACGTTGCCGAGCAGCGGCGCGCCGAGGATGCCCACGGCCAACATGCCGAGGCCGCTGATGGCGTTGAGTGTCAGCGCGCCGCCCTTCGGGAACTGCTCGGCCACCACGCCGAGCATTGTCGGCCAGAAGAACGTCTTGCCGAAACCGTACAGCGTGGCCGCGGCCAAAATCATGATGCCGGTGGCCATCGACAGTGCGAACAGGCCGACGGCGGCAATCGCGGCGCTGACCGCCAACAACCCGAGCGGGGACAGCTTGTGGACGATCGGCCCGGCACAGAACCGCAGGATCGCCATGATGAGTGACGTGTAGATCAGCAGGTACGGCCCCTTCAGCTTCATCTGTTCCATTTCCGGCTGGGCCAGGGCCGTGATCCAACTGTCCGTGCCGAGTTCGGTGATCGCCAGCGGCATCATGATGATCATCAGGAACACGAAGATGAACCGGCCGAGCGACATCGTGTACAGGCCGAACAGCAGGCTGATGGCCGCGGCCACGCCGAACTTGATCGCCAGCTTCTGCGTGATGTCGATGCCCCCGAGTGTCGTAGCGACCGAGTCGTATGTACTGAGGCCGGTCTTCTCGTCCGGCACGAAGATCAACTTGGCTTGCTCCAGCACGTTCGAGATTTCAAACACGATGAGCGTGCTGACGAGCAGCGCACCGAAGAACCCGACTTCCTTCAACATGTCGCGGAACGACACGCCGGCGGCGACCCGCTCGTTGATCGGGAACTTGCAGGAGAACAGGAGGACGCCGTACAGCACGACCGGGATGCCGACGAGGCCGACCTTCATCCGCCAGTCGCCGGCGTCGCCGAGGGCCAGGGCGAGGATGCCGCCGAGGACCAACCCGCCCGGCCATCCGGCGTGCAAGATGTTCAGCCACTTGGTCTTGTCCTTGCTGAACATGGTCGCGACGACCGGGTTGATGACGGCCTCGACCGTCCCGTTGCCGAGCGCGCCGATGAAGCTGCCGATGTACAGCACCCAGTACCCGTTCTGGCTGTCTCCCTTCGCCAGCGTCGGGGCCGCGATCACGATCGCCATGTACGCCGCGTGGCAGATGAAGGCGATCAGCAGGGCCGTCCGGTAGCCGATCTTGTCGATGATGAGGCTGAATAGCACGATGCTGATGGCGAACGGCCAGAGGCCGACGCCGAAGATTTGTCCTTTTTGGGTTTCGCTGAGGTTGAACTCGCGGGCCCAGGTGTCCATCAGATCGACGCGGACGATGAACCCGAACGAGGTGGCGATCAGGGCAATGAAACATGTCATGAACAGTTTCATGTCCGGCTTGTCTTGGGTCATTGTCATGCAGCTCCGAAGGGAGAGGGGTCGGCAGGTTTTCCGCGAGTTACGGATACTATCCGCGAAAGTTTCACACTGTCTAGGAAAAAGAGCGAAACTCAGCAACGGGTCCGCTTCTCCCGGTCCGAGAAATCAGGCACTCTGGGCCGGGTTTGACCGGCGGACGGGTGGAACCGGCCCCGCCGCCCGCCCCCGACACATTCGGCCCGGTTTCAACTCATCTCCCGCCGCGGCCGCGGCCGATCAAACGTGGTCGTTACTCGAACGCGAGGAGCCGCCCGTGACCCAGGAACTGAACGTGCTCGCACTGTTCAAGGGGGACGAGCGGTACATCTACGTGTACGACGACGACAGCCGGGCCGAGTTGATCGACACCATTCGCCACGCCGCGGCCGACCCGCGGACCCCGATCAACTGGTTCGACGCCGCCGTGCTGACGGACCGCGCACGGCAACAGGGGAAGGAACCCACCGAGCAGCCGTCGCGCCTCTAGCGGCGGCGGGGGCCTTCCCGAGAACGACGCTTGACCCTCGAAGCCAAACTCGCCGAGTTCCTACAGCACCTCGGGCTGGAGATGAACTCGTCCGCGCAGACCGTCAAGTCGTACCGCGAAGACCTGTCCCAGACGCTCGGCTTCCTCCGCGAACTGACGAAGAGACCGAACCTCGACGCCCGCGACTGGAACACGCGGACGCTGCGGGCGTTCCTGGCGTGGCTGCACGAACAAGGGTACGCGAAGGCGACCATCGCCCGGCGGCTGGCCGCGACGCGGACGTTCGGCAAGTTCCTCTGCCGGGACGGGACGCTGACCACGAACCCCGGCGAGTCGCTGCGGACGCCGCGGCAGGACAAGAAGCTGCCGCACTTCCTGACCGTCGAACAGATGCAGAAGCTGCTCGCGACGCCGAGTTGCAACCTCGTGTACGGCCGCCGGGACCGGGCGATCCTCGAAGCGCTCTACTCCGCCGGGCTGCGGGTGAGCGAGGTCGTCGGCTTGAACCTGCTCGACCTCGACCTGAAGGACGGCGTGATGGTCGTCCGCGGGAAGGGGAAGAAGGAGCGGATCGCCCTGCTGGGCGACGAGGCGAAGCATTCGATTCAAGTCTGGTTGCCGGAACGCCAGCGGCTGCTCGCGGGCGTGGGCAAGGAGAGTCCGGCGGTGTTCTTGAACAAGTCCGGCGGGCGGTTGACCACGCGGAGCGTCGGGCGGTTGCTGGAAAAGTACCTCGCGCTCGCCGGCCTGGACCCGCGGACCAGCCCGCACACGCTGCGGCACAGCTTCGCGACGCACCTGCTGGACGCCGGCGCGGACATCCGCGGCGTGCAAGAGTTGCTCGGCCACAAGAGCCTGGCGACGACGCAAGTGTACACCCACGTCACGACCAAGCGGCTTCAGGAAAGCTACCTGAAGGCGCACCCGCGGGCGGAGTAAGAGTCGGGGTTCTTGTTTGGTCCCCTCTCCCCCGGCTTTGCGGGGGAGAGGGTTAGGGTGAGGGGGAACG
>NZ_JCABYM010000094.1:0-35560 GCF_059499385.1 Limnoglobus sp.
TGGCGCCCCCCACCCCGGGGGGGGTGGTGCGCGGCGCCCGCCCCCGGTGCTACCCGCCTCCAACGCGATCCTCACCGGACCGGAAAGGCTTAACCCCCCTCCCTAACCCTCCCCCCCAAGGGGGGAGGGAACAAAGCCGATCATCGCGACCGTGTAACCGGAGCCTGAGTCATGCTTGCCACATCGTTCCGCCGGACCGTGTCGGTCGCCCGCAAAGAATTCCTGCACATGCTCCGCGACCCCGGCACGCTGTTCTTCGCGCTGGCGATCCCGGTCATGGAGCTGTTCATGCTCGGGTACGCCATCGACACGAACGTCCGGCACGTCCGCACGGTCGTGTACGACGCCTGCCAGACGCAGGAGAGCCGGGCGCTGGTGCGGGTGTTTGAAACGTCCGACCACTTCGACGTGGCGGAGATGGTCTACCACGACGACGCGCTGTCCCAGCGGATCGTCGCCGGGAAGGCGCACGTCGGGATCAAGATTCCGGAGGACTTCTCCCGCCGCCTCGCCGCCGGGCAGACGGCGCAGGTGCTCGTCCTGGTGGACGGGTCCGACTCGTCGGTCGCGTCCACGGCGCTGAACGTCAGCAGTTCCATCGCGCTGCAGGAGTCGCTCAAGCACGTCCTCGCCGACCGGCCGATGCCGATCGACGCCCGGTCGCGGGTGCTGTTCAACCCGGACACGCGGACGGCCAACTTTTTCATCCCCGGCCTATTGGTGTTCCTCTGCCAAATGATGGCGTCCATGCTCACGGCCAACGCCATCGTCCGCGAAAAGGAGAACGGCACGCTGGAACAACTGTTCATGACCCCGGTGCGGCCCGGCGAGCTGATGGTCGGCAAGGTCGTGCCGTACCTCGTGCTGTCGTTCGTGCAGTTCCTGACCATCGCGACGCTGATGCGGGTCGTGTTCCAGGTCCCGGTGGCCGGGAACTTCCTGACGCTGTTGGCGATCAACTTCCCGTTCGTCCTGGCGGCCCTCGGCGTCGGGCTGATGATCTCGGCGAAGGCGAACACGCGGGAGGAGGCCGGGCAGAAGGTGATGGGGAGCGTGCTGCCGTGCGTGTTCCTGTCCGGGTACATCTTCCCGACGGAGTCGATGCCGGAGGTGCTGAAGCCGGTGGCGAACATGATCCCGACGACGTGGATGATCGACGCGGCCCGCGGCGTGATCCTCCGCGGGGCGGGGTGGGCGGAGCTGTGGGTGAACGCGGCCGTGCTGACGGGGATGGCCGGGCTGTTCATGACGCTCGCGGCGGTGTCGTTCAAGAAGCGGAGTTGAGGGGGGTTACTCGGCCGTCAAATCCTCGTCCAGCACCTCGCGGACCTTGTGCGCCAGCACCATCGGCGAGAACGGCTTCTGCAGGAAGTTCACCCTCTCGTGCAGGACGCCGTGGCGGACGACGGCGTCGTCCGTGTACCCGCTCAGGAACAGCACCCGCAGCCCCGGCTGTGTCGCGAGCAGCCGCTCGGACACCTCCCGCCCGCCGAGGCCGGGCATCACCACGTCCGTCACGAGGATGTCGATCGGCCCGCCGTGCTGGGCCGCCACCCGCAGCGCTTCTTCGCCGTCGCTCGCTTCGAGGATCGCGTACCCGCAGTTCGTCAGGACGTGGCGGGTCAGCCCGCGGACGCCGTCCTCGTCCTCCACCAGCAGCACCGTCTCCGACCCCCGCGGCGGCATCCGGACGCCGGACCGGGCCTTCGCGGCCTCGACCGGCTCGCCGGTGCGGGGGAGGTAAATCTTGAACGTCGTGCCGATGCCGACCTCGCTGTACACGCCGACCAGCCCGCCGGACTGCTTGACGATGCCGTACACGGTGGACAGCCCGAGGCCGGTCCCCTTGCCCGGCCCCTTCGTCGTGAAGAACGGGTCGAATACGCGGGCCTTCACCTCCGGCCGCATCCCGCACCCGGTGTCGGAGACGGCGAGCAGCACGTGCGGCCCCGGCTTCGCGTCCGCGTGGTCGCGGGTGTAGTGCTCGTCCAGCTCGACGTTCGCCGTCTCGATCGTCAGCTTGCCGCCGGTCGGCATCGCGTCGCGGGCGTTGACCACGAGGTTCAACAGCACCTGCTCGACCTGCCCGGCGTCGGCCCACACGAAGTCGAGGTTCGGGGCGAGGCTCGTGGACAGCCGCACGTCCTCGCCGATCAGCCGGCGGAGCATTTTCTCCGTGTCCGCGACGACCGTGTTCAGGTTCAGGATCTTCGGCGCGAGCACCTGCTGGCGGCTGAACGCGAGCAGCTGCCGCGTCAGCCCGGCCGACCGCTCGCCGGCCCGCTTGATCTCCTCGATGAGTTCGCTCGACGAGTAGTCGATCGCGCCGCTCTCCAGGAGCAGGCTGCTGTACCCGATGATGACGGTGAGGAGGTTGTTGAAGTCGTGGGCGACGCCGCCGGCGAGCTGGCCGACGGCCTCCATCTTCTGCGCCTGCCGGAGCTGCGCCTCCAGGTTCCGCCGGTCCGTCACGTCGCGGGTGACGGCGAGCTGGGCGACCGCCCCGGCCGCCGTCGGCAGCGGGACGGCCCGCGTCTCCATGTGCCGGCGGACGCCGTTCGGCCCGACCATCTCGAAGTCGAGCGCCCCGCCCTTGCCGCCGCAGACTTGCTGGTTGAACTTCCGGTACGCGTCCCGCTGGTGCGGGACGACGAGGTCGTACACGCACCGGCCGACGGCTTGCTCCGCGGTCGCGCCGAGCATGGCCAGCCCGGCCGGGTTCATTTGCAACAGCGTCCCGTCGGCCGCGACGACCTTCACGCACTCCGGGGTCGATTCGACCATCGCCCGGAACCGCTCCTCGCTGGCCCGCAGCGCCGCCTCGGCCCGCTTCCGCTCCGTCACGTCGCGGATCACCCCGAGCAGGTGGGTGGCGTGGCCGGGCAACTCGATGTACGTGCTGGTGACTTCCAGATCGACGGTCCGGCCGTCCCGGAGGACCATCCGCCGCTCCTCCCGCGGCACGATGGCGCGGTCCCGGAACCGCTCGCGGTAGCGGCGCTGCGGCTCGGCCCAGTCCCGGTCCCCGGCGTAGGTCGCGGTGAACGGGCGGCCGACCAACGCCTCCCGCGGCATCCCGAACAGCCGGCAGAACGCGGCGTTGACGGCGACGATCACCCCGTCCTCGTCGAGCAGCCGCATCGCGTCGAACGCGGCTTCCCACACCGTCTGGAACCGGGCCTCCGAGTCGTTCAGCGCGTCCTCGGTCCGCTTCCGGTCGGTGATGTCCTGGAGCGTGCCGACCATCTGCACCGGCCGCCCGGCCCCGTCGTAGGTCGCCCGGCCGAAGCTCGCCAGCCACCGCACGGCCCCGGCCGGGGCCACGACGCGGAACTCGGCCGCGAACGTCGTCTCGCCCGCCAGGGCCGCCCGGATCGCGGCGACCGTCGGCCCGGCGTCGTCCGGGTGGAGCAGCGCGCGGAAGTCGTCGAACGTGCCGCCGAAGGATTCGACGCCCATGATCGCGTGGCACGCGGCCGACCAGAAGACGGCGTTCGTCCGCACGTCCCACTCCCAGACGCCGGTGCGGGCGGCGTCGAGGGCGAGGTGCAGCCGGGCCTCGCTGGCCGTCACCGTCTGCCGCGCCCACACGTCGAGCGTCCGCCGATGGCGGTGTTCGAGCGCGTGCTTCACCGCCGGGCCGAGCCGGGCGAGCCGGTCTTTCAACACGAAGTCGGTCGCCCCCCGCTTGACGGCATCGACCGCCGCTTCCGGGTCGGCCGCGGCGGCGGCGACGACGACCGGGACGGCCGCGTCCTGTTCGTCCAAGACGGCCAGCACGCGGTCGAGGCCGAACGACGGCCGGTCGAAGTCGCACACGACCAGGTCGGGCGGCGGGTTTAGGGCGGCTAGGAAATCGGATTCGGTGGAGACGGGGTGAACGGCCGGGCGGTACCCGGCGGCCCGCAGCTCGCGGGCGACGGCCGCGGCGTCCGCGGACGGACCTTCGACGACGAGGACGCGGATGGGGGCGACGGTCACGGACTGGGCACTCGCGGGAGCCGGGACGAACGGAAGGGACGGCCGGGGCCGTGGGACGTACCGGCGACTCTTCAAATCTCTACCTCAGTATCGACGCGCGCGGGCGTTCGTTTGTTCCTCCGGGTTCGGTTTTGCGAAGAATCGGCGTCGCGCGAAATCCCGCCCCCCGGCGGAATTGAGCGCGGGGGCGGGCCGCCATTTCGTTCTTGCGCCACCGGGGGATATCATGTAAAAAGCAAGGCGTGGACCGCCCGCGCGGGGGGGGTGAGGCGATGGTCAGCGAGTACCGGCCGGGCGATTACATCGTCTACCGGAAGGCGAAGAGTTCCTCCAATCCGGGGCCGAACGCCTGCGAGGTGTACCCGGCCCCGAACGGCGACACGTACCACTACGCGGTGAAGAAGTACTACCGCGTCCTCGGCGTGCTGCCGGGCGGCAAGGTGCTCGTGTACACCCGGCAGGGGCGGCAGCACACGCTGTCCGCCGCCGACCCGTCCCTCCGCCGGGCGGCGTGGTGGGAACGGCTACTGTACCGCGGCCGGTTCCCGAACATGCCGACCCCCGCCGCCGCCCCGAGCGAGTCCGCGAGCGTCGCCCACGACGACTGACCGCGGCCGCTCACTTGTCGGTCAGGTACGCCGCGGCAAATTCCTTCACCGCCGTCGCCACCTTGTCGGCCGTGTCCGTCAGCTTGTCCTTGGTCCGGTAGTCGCCGCCGAACTCCAGCTGGATCGCGTCGATGCCGAAGTCGCCGCGGCCGTAGGTCCGCACGATGTCCCCGCCGTTGAGCGATGCGTACTCCTTGCCCGCGGGGTCGGCCGGGTAGACCTTGCACCCGGTCGCGGCGAGCAGCCCGAAGAAGCTCTTCGGCCCGGTGTGGGCCTTCGGGCCGAACCGGTCGGTGAGCAGCTTCACCGTCTCGCCGTCCTTCGTCCCGCGGATGATCGCGTCCTTCATCGCCCCCTGGCCGTGAACGTCGAGCAAGAGGCCGCGGCCGTGCTTCGCCTTCACGGCCTTGCAGTACGCGGCGAGCGTGTCGCGGTAGGCGTCGTAAGTCGGCATCGCCCTCGCGTCCTCGTAGGCGATCTCCGGCGGCCGGTTCGCGTCGATGTACTTGCGGTGGAACGTCGCCGCGACGAGGTATGGCTTCTTCCCCGTCTTCTTCTCGATGGCCTCCGCCAGCGCGGCCGCGAGTTCCTCCGTGTTCCCGTCGCGGCCGGCGAAGTACCCGTTGCCCCCCTTCTCCAGCCCCTCGCCCTTGCGGGGCGGGACGCCGGGCACGTCCTTCGTGCCGCCGTGCGGGGCCGAGAGGATGACCGGGAGGGTTCCCTCTTGCGTCGTCACGAGGTCGCTCTTCGGGGGCTTGGGGGATTGGGCCGAAACGGTGAGGGAACTGAGGAGGAGGCATGTCAGGGCGGTCATGCGGGCGAAACTCCGGAAGTGTCGTCCAACGCTGCCGAAGGTATTGATATAGCCGCCGGCTGGCCGGCGGGGTTTTGGGCGTCGCAAAACCCCGCCGGCAAGCCGGCGGCTATATGAAGACGGTCACCACGGGTGTGCCCTTACCGGCCGAAATCCCAGATGCCAAGCCGCCCGGTCGGCGCGGCCCCACCACCTGCTCCCATCATCCCCGCCCCTGGTATTCCGCCGGCCATCCCCCCGCCCGGCCCGCCGCGAACGGCCTGCGGCCGCTCCAGCACAGCCAGCGTCGGCCGGTCCGGGGCGAACGCCAGCGTCAGGTGGTGGTCCGTCTCCCACCGCTTGACCGGCTTGCCGGTCGCGTTGTCGTACACGATGACGTAAGCCCGCGGCGAAGACTGCACAGCCGGCATCACCTTTCCGGGTGGCCCGCCGAAGCTGCCATCGCCGCCGGGGGCGGTCGGCGGCTGTGGCGCGTTGACTTCCCGCACGACCGTCAGTCGGCCGTCGTGCGAGAGGTGGTGCTCGGTCAGCTTTCGCTTCTCAGTAACGGGGTACTTCTTCAATTCGCGGCCGGAGATCGCGTCGAAAACGTACACGACCTGGTCCAGTCCGAACGCCACCGTCTTCGCGTCGCGGCTGACGACCACGTCCAGCCCTGGGAGGTCTTCGACCGGCGGCTTCCACGCGAACCGCTTCCGGTTCGATTTGCAGTCCCAGACGTGGACCTCCTGAACGTAGGACTGGATGACCTCCTCGTTGCCGAGTGCCGCGAACCGGACCTTCTTCTGGACGCGGGCGGCCGTGACGGCGGCCGTGCCGTCGGCGCTCCACGCCAGGATTTCTTCATCCGTCCGGAAGACGACGCGGCTCACCCGGCCGGTCGTATAGTCGATCTCCCGCAGCTCGGCCTTGTCGAGGTCGGTGTCGTAGATGACGGACAGGACGGCCCGGCCGTCGGCCGTTAACGTCGTCACCAAGTCCGAATCGTCCGTCAACTCGCCCTGATGAACGATGGCACTCTTCTCGTCTTGCTGGAGGTACAGCCGCCGGACGATCAACTTGTTCTGAACGTTGATCCCTCCGACCTCCCGCAATTGAAGCACGACCCCTCGGGGCTCGGTCGGGTGCAGGCCGATCACCTCGCCTTGCACGTACTCCAGGGACGTGTTGGTGGGCGGCGGTGCCACCGGCTGCAACCCGGTGTCGTTCAACTTGAACAGTTGGACCCAAGAGTGAGTCGTACCGAAGTCGTTGCGCGGGTGCTGGCCGACCGCGCTCAAGACGACTTGCTTCCCGTCGGCGGCCCAGTGGATCGCCTGCAACTCGCCCGCGACGGGGGCGATGCCCCGCGGTCGCGGCGGGCCGAGTTTCGCCTCCGGTTTTGCGTCCGCGACCACGGCCGCCGGCTTCGCAGGCGGGTTACCGCCCGCGGCGGTCGGCGGCTTCGCCGGGTCGCTGGCCAGGCCGACGCCGAGGGCCGTCGCCGCCAGCACGCCGCCGCCGAGCAGGAGGAGTTTCCGTATCATCGTCAGGCCCTCGCGGGAGAGGTGGAGGATCGGGTCGGCCACCAGGCCGCCGGCCGCCCACGCGGCGGCGGTTTCGAGCGTCTTCTGAATCAGCACGTCCGGCACGGCCGCCGTCGCGATCGACGCGAGCGCCGGTAGCGTCAGCACGACGCCCCGGCGGGCCAGCCGCCGGGCGAGCAGCTTCCGCCCCTTCGCCAGCCGGCTGCTCAGCGTGCCTTCGGGAATTCCGAGTTGCGTCGCCGCCGCGGCCCGCGGGAGCTGTTGCACGTCGCACAGCAGGATCGCCTGCCGGTACCACGCCGGAAGCGCGGCCAGTTCCGCGTCGATGACCGGCCACAGGTCGGCCCCGTCCGCCGGCGGGGGCGTCGTCGGTTCCGGCATGTTCGCCTCCGACACCTCGCGGCGGCGGGGCGTCCGCCGCCGGGCCTTCCGCGCTACCCGCACGGCCACGCCATACAGCCACGACGCGAGCAGGTGCGGCTCCCGGATCGTGCCCGCGCCGCGGGCCAGCACGAGGAACACGGCCTGGAACGCGTCCTCCGCGTCCTGGGCGTGGCCGACGACCCGGCGGCACGCGGCGAGGACGAGCGGCCCGTGCCGGCGGACGAGCGCCTCGAACGCGGCCCCGTCGCGGGTCGCCGCGTACCGCCGCACCAGGTCGGCGTCGGACTCGGCCGACGCGGGCCGGAGGCGGGCGAAGAAGTTGGCCGTGCGGTTCGCGGTCATGCGGGACGGTTCCTTCAATCAAGCTGTACCCCGTCGGGCGGCGGCGCGTCGCGCGATTTTCCCGTTCCCCGATCTTCGGCTACCCGCGGCGAGAAGGGAAGTCAAACCCGGTCGGCGGCACGTGAGATGCATCGTTCGACGGGATCACGGGGTTTCCGACGTTATGATGGGGGAATTCATGGCCGCCGACCGAACCACGCCGGACGACGAGGCCGCGACGCCGGCCGACGTGCTGACGCCGCACGACGACGCGGACGCGAAGGACGGGCGAGACGTGGCGGAAGAACTCGCGCCGGGGATCGTGGACCCGCGCCCCCTCGGCGGGCCGGAGATTCTCGACCCGCCGCCGCCGGGCCTGCCGCTGCCGGAGGACGCCGGCGAGCGGAAGGACTGACTTCGGCCGGCGAACGCGCCGTCACTGTTGCGGCGGGTTGACCTCGCGAATCGTCGCGCCCTGGTCGTCGCTGAGGACGAGGACCGCGAACTTCGTCGTCGGCTGCCGCTCCGGCGTGCTCACGCTCGCGTAGTCGAACCGGCCGCGGATGTCCGTGTACCCGTCCTTGTGGAACTTCACCGTGCCGTCCGCCAGCTTCGCGTACACCTTCACGTACACCTTCGACAGCGGCTTCGCCCCGGCCGCGTCCGCGACGCGGACCTGGCCGTAGTTCTCCGTCCACTTCACGTCCATCGCCGTCGCGTAGTACGCCGCCGACCGCGCCTTGCCGGCCGCAACCACCTCGACCAGCACGTTCTTCTTCGCGAACGCCTCGTAGATGGGGACCGCCGTCTTGCCGCTCGCGGCGGGCAGCTTCACCACCTTCGTAGCGTTCGGCCGGATCGACGCGAACTGCCCTCCGGACTGCTGCACGAACGGGTTCCGGCTGAACAGCAGTTCCACGTCCATCTGGTAGTAGTTGACCGTCACCGCCTCCACGTTCTGCCACGACAGGTTGACGGTCTTGCCTTCCACGCTCATCTCGAACGTCGGTTCCGTGGCGGCGAGGTTCCCCTGCTTCTGGTCGCGGTCGTCGGTGTCGGCGACCTTGTTCCCCTTCCCCTCGGCCTCGTCGAGTTGGTTGATGATCGTCGCGAACGTGTTCCGCCACTTGTCCACCGGGTAGGCGGTGTACTTCATCGCCACCGACCGGGCGTGGGCCGTGTCCTCGCGGTAGAAGTCCAGGTACGCGGCACAGTAGTCGTACTGCATCTTCGTGGCGACCCGCTCCGGGTTCACAGTGCCGAACGCGGCGAACGCCTCGTCCACCCGGTCCTGCAACAGCAGGTAGTACGTGACGGCCAGCCGGTCGGCGTCGTCCAGGTCGCGGCGGTACGTCAGCATCTTCAGCGTGGCGGCGTACTGCCCGAACAGCCGGTCGTTGACGATCTGCCGCCGCTTGCCGAGGGCATGGGCGCGGGCGTTCACCAGCGGCTTGTACTCCAGGTGCTCGTACTGGTGGCGGGCGACCGGATCGACGACGAGCAGCGGACTCGCGATCGGCCCGCCGACCTCGTTGACGAACCCGTCCATGTGCCGGAGGAACTCGCGCGAGGTCGGCAGGTCGGCGTGCAGGAGGCCGTAGCTCCAGGTCGTCGGGTGGTACAGGTGGCGCTCGTGGAGCAACTTCGTCACCGCCTCGAAGAACCCGCGGTCCTTCAGGCGGAACGCGACTCTGTCAAGGTTGAGTGCCCGCACGTTCTCGCGGGTCAGGAACGCCAGCACCTCGTCGGTGGTGCCGTTTTGCGAGACGTAGTCCCAACTCGTGGTGTCGAGCTTCGTCGGCTTGTCCACGACGGTGAACGTCACCGGGGCGGCGGCCGCGACGAACTTCTCCGCCTTGCCGACGTGGACCGGGAACTGCGGGAACGTCCCCGCTTTCGGGAAGTAGAAGAAGTAGTCGATCGTCGCCGTGCGGTACGGTTCGAGGTCGAGCACGACCGTCTTCGTGGGCTGGCCGTTGGCCACCGGGATCGCGCCGACCGGCAGTTGCACGAGCGCCGTTAACTTCTGCCGGCTGGACGTGGGGTTCGTGACCACGACCTGCCCGCCGTAAACGACGTGAACCAGAAACTCGCCGGTCACGAACTTGTCGAGCCGCTCGCCGTTCTCGTCCTTGAACCGGTTGCCGTTGCGGTAGAAGTTCTGGCTGACGAGGATCGGCACTTGCCCCGGCTGCGCGTCGGCCGGCCGCACCTCTTCGTGGAACGCGATGGCGTGCCCGGCCGGGGTGAGCGTCATCTTGCCGGCGTCGAACTTCAGGTCGTGCCGCCCGGCCTCCGCGGGCAGATCGAGCACGGCCAGGGCGTACATCATCTCCGTGAAGTTCCGGGACGCGTCCGCCAGGTGGCGGGACAGGAACGGACCGTTCCCGGCGTGCCGGCTGTAGTCCAGCCAGAACGGGCTGACCGGCACGAGGTCCGCGAGCTGCGCCTGGATCGGCAGCTTGTAGTAGTTGTTTTCGGCCCACTCCATCGTCGGGTCGAGCCGCCGGTAGAACTGCCGGACCATCCGCCGGCCGGCGCGGTCGTCCTCGAAGAACTCGGCTTCCTTCTTTTGCAGTTGTTCGGCCCGGTCGAGGGCCTCCACCTGCTTTTCGAGTTTGTCCGAGGCTTTCGTGGCCCCCATCCGCTTCTTCGCGTCGTCGAACTTGCGGCCGCCGCTGCCGTCGCGCTGCGCGTCCTTCGCCATCCGCTCGAACTCGGCCTGCGACTTACCCTCGTTGGCCCCGAACCCGAACCCGCCAGCCGCGCCGGGCTTCGGCGCGGGCAGGCCCCCGCGGGCCTCGCCCGGCGGCATGGCCGGCTCGTCGGCCCCGCGCGGCTCGCCCTTCGCCAGCTCCTTCAGCTGGTCCTTGTACCGCTCGCCCCGCGCGCGGTTGAACGAGTCGTCGCCGAGGCCGCCGCTGTTCACGGCCGTGTCGAACAGGAAGATGTCGCGGTCGATCCGCGGCGGGAGCAGCCGCAGCAGGTCGTCGAAGTGGCGGGTCGTTTTCGCCGGCTCGCCGTTGATCCGCTGCGCGAGCAGCACCCGCTCCACGCTGTTGAGGCGGCCGTAGGTCCACGGCTTCAGGTAGTCGCCGAGGTCGGCCTCCAGCAGGTAGTGGTCGAGGAACGTCTTGTCCTTCTTGTTCGCCAGGTACGGCCGCACCACGGCGGCGAAGAACTCGCGGTCCTTCTTGAACAGGAAGAAGTTCAACTCGTGGCAACTGTACTTCGAGTACGTCGCCCGCTTCTCCTCGGGCTTCAGCTTCTGCCACGTCAGCACGAACGCGAACTCGGCCAGCTTCGGGTCCTTCGAGAGAGTCGCGTACAGCGAGTAGACCTTCGCCGAGCTGTCGAACAGCTCGAACCGGCTGCCGGTGATGTCGTTCAGCGTGAACACCTGGCCGGGGGCGAGGACGCTGACCTGCTTCTGCTGCGTGAAGTGCTTCGCCGGGTCGAGGCCGGCGGCGAGCCGGAGGTCGGCGAACTTCGCCGGCTGCTCCGGCAGGGTGAAGCTCTTCACCGTGGTCGAGAGCGGATCGACGGCGACGACGTGGATCATCGACTGCGGGCCGAGACCCTTCCGCGGCAGCCGGACGACGCCGTCCCGGTCCGGCACGAGGTTGACGACGACGGCGGACGCCTCCGCGAGGAAGTCGAGGTTCGCGAAGCCGGGGCTGACTGCGGCCGCGGCGGGTTCGGCCTTTGCCGGCGCGGGGGCGGCGACCGCCGGCGGGGTCGCCCCGCCCGCACCGCCGAACGCGCCACCGGCCTCCGCCAACTGCTCGCCGGTTTCCGTCGTGCGGATCGCCCACGGGTTGAGCAGCAGTTGCGGCCGGTCGAGCATGTTGCCGGGAAACTTCTTCTGCGCCCGCCGGTCGAGGACGTAGCGGTACTCGTCGCCGATGTTGCGGCCGGTCAGGTACACGGACGCCGCGTGGCCGGGGTAGACGCCGCCGAGTTCCGCGGCCCGGACGCGGCCGAGGTTCGCGTAAGCCGAGTACGCCGGCTGGTACCGCGTGGCGAAGACGTGGACGCGGGCGAACTTCGACCCGTCCGTCAGGCGGATGACCAGGTCGTCGGCCTCGGCCTTGATCTCGCGGATGGCGACCGGCTTCAGCCGCGGCAGTTCCATGTGCCGCGTTGAACCCAGGACGTGCCCGGCCTGCACGACGCCGTCCACGATGCGGACGCGGACGCGCTCGTGCTGCTTCTTCAAGTACAGGTCGTAGTCCCCGGCCGCGAGGCCGCGGAGTTCGAGCAACCCGTTGGCGATGGCGAGCGAATCGAACTTGTCGGCGCGGATCGCACTGCCGCGGACCTCGAACAGCGCGAACTCCGCCCGCGTCGGCGTCGCCGCCGTGCCGAGGTACGGGACCGTCACCACGTCGCCGGACTTCGCGTGCAGCACCTGCCGATACGTGTGCCGGTCCGTGGACAGGGTCCAGGCGTGCGACGTGCCCTCCGGCCCGGTCGCGGTGACGGTGGCGATGTCAACCAACGCCCCCAGGTTGACGCGGCCCCGCGCGTCCGTCTTCAGCGACACGCCCACCGCTTCGCGGAAGTCCTTGTGCTTGATGCTGAGATGAACGGCCCGGTCCGGCTTCGCCTCCCCGGTACGGCCGAGCAGCTCGACGACGTACTCGTCGCCGAACTTCGCAAGGTGCAGGTCCTCGACCTTGTCCGTGCGGTCGATCTCGTTCAGCGGGAAGGTTTCACCGGCGGACACGTCCACCGTCTTGCCGGTGCTCAGGTTCTTCACCTTCGCGAACAGTTGCACGGCCAGCGACACCGTCCGGCCGGGGACGCGGAAGTCGTGCGTCGATTCCCGGTCCTCGTACAACTTGAAGTCCGGCACTTCCACGCTCGTCGGGATGCCGTTCAGGTCCGTGGACGTGACGCGGAGCTTCACCTCCTCGAGCAGCTTGACCGACACCGGCAGTCCGTTGAGGTACAGGCCGGGGCGGACGATGAGCTGCGCCACCCGCTGCGTCAGCAGGCTCTCGCGATCGACGTGGAACCCGACGGCGAGGCCGTAGCTCTCCGCGCGGTGGTCGATGAAGTCGAGGCTGGCGAACGCCCCGCGGCGCAAGACGACGGGCCGGCGGCCGGGGCTGTTGCTGTACGGCACGGTCACGACGCCGTCCTTGTCGGGCGTGTACTCCGTGCCGCCGAGCCACACCGTCGCGTCCGGCACGACCTTGTTCGCCTCGTCCACCACGCGGACGGTCTGCCCGGCCGTGCCGAGCGCGACGACCGGCCGCAGCCGGCCCTTCCGGACGAGCGCCCGGCTGCTTTTCCCGCCGCCGATGAAGTCGATGACGTACACGCCCGGCTTGTTCAGCTCCGGGAACTCGAACGTCCGCCCGACCCGCCGCAGCGGGGCGTCGGCGTACGCATGGACCTTCTCGCTGTTCGCGACGAGGCCGTCGAGGTTGATGTCGGTGTCGATCTCCGCGAGCGTGTTGCGGTACACGTTCGCCGTGTTGATCTCGAACACCTTCACGAGCAGCGACGGCACGTTCTTGACGAACAACTCCAGCTTCACCGGCTCGTCGGTCGCGTAGTCGGTCTTGTTCGTGTACGCGAAGTCGATGTCGATCCGCTCCTTGATGGCGCGGAACAGTTCCGGCGGCAACTTCGCGGCCCACTCCTCGGCGTCGCCCAGGCCGTTCTCCGCCTTCGTCTCGGCGAACAGGTGCTTCAGGTACACGTCGTTCACATACGGCTCGAAGTCCTTCGTACTCGTTGCCTCGACGAAGAAATGCTTGAGGTAACTCCGCACCAGTTCCTCGTCCCCGCCGACGCGGGGCAGGAGCGTCAGGGGCGAGTAGTCGGCGTTCAGATCGACCGGGTGGCGGCGGGCGTCGTCGGACTCCAGCATCGCCTTCGACATGTACCCCTGCTGCCGCGGCAGCTTCAGGTACGCGATGAACCGCTCCTTGTCGTAGCTGCCTTGCGCCCGGTCGAACGCGAGCCGGTGGTAGAGGACGTGCGCCTTCAGCGAGTTGAACGCCGGCGGCAGCTTCTCGACGAACGCCCACAGCCGGTCGAGGTACGCGAGGGTCTGCTTCTGATCCCGCTTCCAGTCGGCGTCGGCCCCCGGCTGCAGCCGCACGATGTAGACATTCACGAACGCCAGCGTCGTGGACACGCCGGGGTGAACCTTCACCAGCTCGTCGAGCTGCGCGAGCGTGAGCTGCGAGTGGATGCCGATGGACCCGAACCCGCCGGAGTGCGGGGCCTTCAGGTCGGCGTCGATCAGGTCGATCAGCTTCGCCTGGTCCGGCCGCGTCAGCCGTTGCAACAGGTGGCGGCGCTTCTCCCAGTTCAGCTCCACGCCGGCCAGCCAGTCGAGCGCCGCGTCCTCGAAGTTGTCGGTGTTGCCCCACCGCCGCAGCGAATCCGTCAGCAGCGTGTCGCGGGCGATCCGCTTTTGGTCCAGCCGCGTCGGCAGGTTCGGGGCGACGCCGAGGACCTCCTTCTGGTGGTTGAAGTGCAGGTTCAGCCGGCCGCGGACGTAGTCGAGCGTCCGCTTCGGGTCGCGCTCGTAGGAGAGCAGCATCTGCCGCGTCTGAATTTCGGTGAACCGGCCGGTCTGCCCGTGTCGTTCGAGCCACGGCTTCTGGAACGCGTCGAGCTTCTCGAACTGCTCGGTGTTGAGGAAGTGCAGGCAGTGGTAGTAGTAGTAGTCCTCGGTCCCGGGGATGAGCTGCTTCAGCGCGGCGGCCCGGTCCTTCGCCAGCGCGAAGTCCTCGGCGAACGGCACGTCGGCCGCGACCGCGGCGGGGAGGAGCGCCATCATGACGGCGAGTCCGAGGGAGAAGCGGTTCATCGTCGCACCCTGTTCGAGGAGGCCCGGCCCGCGGGCTGCCGACAGGGTAGCAGAATGTGTGTTTCGCGTCTGTAACGGGTCAGACCGACGCCGGTAACTTCCAGTCGATCGGCCCGTGGCCGAACCCTTCGAGGGCGGCGTTGATCTTCGAGAACGGCTTGCTGCCGAAGAACCCGTTCGCCGCGGACAGCGGCGACGGGTGGGCCGACTGGACGATCGCGTGCTTCGATGCGTCGATGAGCGGCTTCTTCTTCCCGGCGTACCCGCCCCACAGCACGAACACGGCCGGGGCGTCCCGCGACCCGACGGCCTTCAGGGCCGCGTCCGTGAACTTCTCCCACCCCTTGTTCGCGTGCGAGTTCGGCGACCCGGCCCGCACGGTCAGCACGGCGTTCAGCATCAGCACGCCCTGCTTCGCCCACGCGGACAGGTAGCCGTGCTTCGCCGGCGGGATGCCGAGGTCGGATTGCAGTTCCTTGTAAATGTTCCGCAGCGACGCCGGCAGCGCGACGCCCGGCCGCACGGAGAAGCAGAGGCCGTGGGCGTGCCCCGGCGTCGGGTACGGATCCTGGCCGAGCAGCACGACCTTGACCCGGTCGAACGGCGTGTACTCGAAGGCGTTGAACACGTCCGCCGGGGCCGGGAAGATGTCGTGTTCCTCGCGCTCGGCGGCGACGAACGCTTGGAGCTGCGTGAAGTACGGCTGGGCGAATTCCTTCCCCAGGACCGGAACCCACGCGGCCGGGAAGTCCGGCGGGGGCGGCGCGGCTTCCGCCGGCTCGTCGAACAAGGACGGGGTGTCGGGGGCCTTCTTCTTCGCCATGATCGGGTGTCCGGGTCTGAAAATGAAAACGCCCACCGCGCAAGGTGGGCGTCTCATTCTAGGCGACCATAGTAGTAGGCACACTCCGTCTGCCGTCTCCTTTGTGCCGCGGTGCGTTCCTTCCGGTTTCCGCGGCCGGCAGGAGACGGCACACGGAGTGTGCCTACTACTATGTCACACCAGCTCCTTGATCGGCGCGCCGCCCGGCAGCATCGGCATCGGGCGGCCGGTCCCGTCCGGGAAGCTCGCGTTCGCGTAGTCGATGCGGAGGTGCTGGAACACCGTCGCCCACAGGTCCTCCGGGACCATCGGCCGGTCCTTCGGGACCTCCGCCTTGCTCGTCGTGCTGCCGACCGCTTGGCCCATCCTGAACCCGCCGCCGCTGACGAGGATCGACATCGCCATCGGCCAGTGGTCGCGGCCCGGCTGCGTCACCCCCGTTTGCGTCCCCTTGCTGTACTCGACCTTCGGCGTGCGGCCGAACTCGCCCGTCACCACGAGCAACACCCGGCGGTCCAGGCCGCGATTGTAGATGTCCTCGATGAGTGCGGAGATCGCCTGGTCCAGAAACCCGAGCTTGTACTTCGTGTCGTTGAAGATGTGGCAGTTGACGGCGTGCGAGTCCCAGTTGTAGCAGTGGTCCTTCGCCGTCGCCTCGCCGGGCGGGGTGGCGTTCTCCAGCACCATCGTCACCCAGCTCGCGCCGTGCTCCACCAGCCGCCGGGCCATGAGGGCCCGCTGGCCGTACCGGTGGCGGCCGTAGCGGTCCCGCAGCTTCGCCGGCTCCTTCGACAGGTCGAACGCCCCCTTCGCCGTGTCGGTGGTCACCAACTCCAGCGCCCGCTGCCGGAGCACGTCCTGCGCCGCGGCGCTGCCGGTCCGCTCGCCGACGAGCGGCTTGTTCACCTTCTCCAACAGCGCGAGCCGGTCGGCGATCTTCGCCTCCGTGCCGGGAAGTAGGGACAGGTTCTTCAGCTCGAACTTCTTGTCCGCCGGGTCGCCGACGACCATGAACGGGTAGGTGCTCGTGCCGAGGTACGACGCGCCGAAGCTGAACGTGTCGATCCCCTGGCGGCCGCCGTCCACGCCGCAGACGTAGTTCGGCACGCCGGCGTGCTTGTGCGCCAGCATCTTCGCGGCCATCGACCCGACCATCGGGTAGTCGTTGACGAACCCGGTCGGCTGGAGCGGGTCGCGGCCGGTCAGAAACTTCTTGTGGCCGCCACCGTGGTCCGCGAACGTGTGGGCCACGCTCCGGATAATCGCGTACTTGTCGGCCACCGTGGCCAGCTTCGGAAGGTGTTCGCAGATGTCGAGCCCGGGGACGTTCGTGCGGATCGGCCGGAACGCGCCGCGGTACTCCTCCGGGGCGTCCGGCTTCATGTCGAACGTGTCCTGGTGCGGCGGGCCGCCGGGCAGCCAGACGAAGATGACGGCCGGGTCGTTCGAGGACGTGGTCGCCTCCGCCCGGTACGGGGCGAGGCCGGACAGCCCGGCGGACGCGAGCGCGACGGACCCGAAGCGGAAGAAGTCGCGGCGGTTCGGGCCGGGGCAAGAACGAGGCGGCATTCGAGACGCTCCGAGGAGACGGGAGCCGTGGGGTGGGATGTGTTGAGGATAATCGGCCGGCGGGCGGGTGTCAAACGCGGACCGGGTCCCAACGGCGAACGGCACGGCGTGAGCGTGCCGGTGGAGCGCTCCACCGGCACGCTCACGCCGTGCCGTTCGCCAGAACGACCGCGGCCCCGGTCACCGACCGGGGCCGCGTCTCTTCATGACACCCTGTTACCCGACCCACGCGCCGGTCGTGCTGGCGAAGTCGTCGAACAGCACCTGGTCGTCCAGCTGCGTCGGCACGTTCGACGAGTTCAGCCGGCCGCCGGCGAACGACCGGATGCGGGACACGTTCCCGGCCCCCTCGCCGACGAGCAGGTCGGCCACCGAGTCGCCGTCGATGTTCTTCACCGCTACCCGGACGCCCTTGCGGGAGGTCGGGTCGAACGCGAAGAAGTTCACCAGCGCCGTCGGGGCCCCCGGCGTGAGGATGACGCTCTTGGACTCGAACACCTGGACCCGCGGCCCGCCGCCCGGCCCGCCGCCGGCCACCACGTCGTCCACCCCGTCCTTGTTGAAGTCGCCGGCGGACACGTACACGCCGTTGCGGAGGGTCAGCTCGAACGCGAAGAAGTCGGCGATCCGGGACAGGACGTTGCTCCGGGCGGCGACGCCGTCCAGCACGCTGATCCGCGGGCCGCCGCCGACCCCGGCCCCGGCGACGATGTCCGGGACGCCGTCCTCGATCGGCTGGCCGATGCCGTTGGCCGCCCGCGACCCGATGAACCCGCTCGCCAGCCGGACGCCGCCGCGGAACGTCGTCTCGAACACGAAGAAGTCGGCCATCGTCGCGCCGGTCTTGCCGTTGATCATCTTGACCCGCGGGCCGCCGCCCACGTCGGCGGCGACGACGATGTCGCTGAACCCGTCCTGGTCGAAGTCGGCCGTCGTGACGTTCAGCCCGCCGGTGAACGTGGACTCGAACACGACCTGGGTGAGGATCGTCTTGCCGGTCACGCCGTCCACGACGACGACCGTGGGGGTGGCCCCCGGCCCCGGCGCGATGACCATGTCCGGGGTCGTCGCCCCGTCCCCGTTCACGTCCCCGACGGCCACCCGCAGCTCGCCGGTGAAGCCGGGGAACGGGCTGAACCGGCTGCCGAGGACGATCTCGTTGGACGGCCCGAACGTGACGTAGGACGCGGACGTTTGGGACCCGCCGCTGGTGGCGGCGACCCGGAGGGCCTTCAGCGGCGGGTCGCCGCTGCCGCTGCCGGCGAGCGGCAGGGTGGTGACGTACACGTCCGTGTTCCCCGGCGTGATCGGGAACAGCGTGTCCAGGTTCGTGGCCGAGCTGGTGAACACGACCCGGCCGTTCTGCCCGATGTTGCCGACGAACGCCCCGAACGACGCCCCGTTGCCGGTCGCCGACCCGTTCGTGATCGTGCTGATGTACGCCGTCGTGTTCAGCGCCCGGTCGCGGAGGAGCACGTCGCTGACGCCGTTCGTGTCGGCCGTCGTGCTGGCGAGCACGTAGTCCGACCCGTCGCTCTGGAACGTGACGTACCGGCCGTCCGGCCCGATCGCTGGGATGGTCGCCGCCTTCGCCCCGGTCTGCTTGCCGTCCGCCCGGACGCTGGCGGCCGACACGGTCAGGCCGACCAAGTCCTTGACGAACACGTCGTTGGCGTTGTTCGCGTCCTTGAGCGTCGCGGCCGGGAACATGTTCGACGACGTGCTGGTGAACACGGCGGCGCTGGCCCCGGAACTGATCTGGTACGACCGCGGGTCCACAGTGTTGTTCACCACGTTGCCGATCGGCAGCGCCCCGTTGCCGGGGGTGGACGTGGACCCGGAGACGGCGGTGACGAGCACGGCCGGGTCGCCGATCTCGCCGTTCATCCGGCGGAAGTAGAGCTCCTGGCGGGTGGTGTCGCCGCCGAACGCCGGCACGATCTGGCTGCCGGCCGTGTTGCCCACGCTGGTCGTGAACAGCACCGCGACGGGGTCGTTGCGGGCGAGGATGGCGTTCTGCGCGTTCCCGCCGCCGCCGCCGGACGACGTGACCGTCCCCTTGTTCGTCGTGTCCGACCCGGTCGTGACGAGCCGGACGATGTTCGCCACGTCCACCGTCGAGCCGAACTGCGTCCAGTAGACGTTGTCCCCGTCCGACGCGCCGTACGTCCGCTTGTTGAACGTCCCGTTGACGCCGCTGCGGAGGTTGAGCTGGGCGGCGTCCACGTTGCTGACGAACGTGGCCGTCAGCCCGTCCCCGCCGAGGTACCGGCCGAGCGGGTCCACCCGGATTTGCGTCGTGCCGAGCGACCCGAACGTCGTGAAGCTCGGGACGGTGGCGAACACCGTGGACGTGGGCGGGGTGGCCGTCAGGTTCACGTCGATGACGCTCCGGTCGCCGCTGAAGATCTTCGACATCGCGGTCGTGTAGAAGTTCCCCGGCGTCTCCTGCTGCGGCACGAACGTCGGCTGGCCGATGTCCGTGAAGTCGGTCAGGAAGATGTCGTTGCTCACGTCCCCGTTGTCGAACACGAGGAACTCGGCGGCGTTCGTGACGCGGGTGATGCCCTGGCCGGGGGCCCCGAAGTTCCGCTGCGGCAGCGCGTCCTGGGCGCTGTGGGACGACACGAACGACACCCGGCTGCCGTCCGACGAGAGGGCCGGGTTGAACGAGTCGGTCCGCCGGCCGAACGCCTGGTTCGGGTTCGACGCGCCGCCGGCGAAGAACGTCCGGCTGGCCAGCTTCGTGTCCCCGGTCTGGGACGACCACCGGAACACGTCGAGCGTCGCGTTCCCCCGGTCCGGGGCGGTCGTCCGGGTGATGTCCGTCGAGTTCGGGGACAGGGACGCGGTGATGTACAGACTGTCCACCAGGCTCACGTCGAGCCGGGAGTTGAACGCGACGAACTTCCCGTCCCCGCTGATCGACGCCTCGCTGAACGAGTCCACGCCGGGGATGGCCTTGCTGTACGTCGTCTTCCGGTCGAACTGGTAGCTCGTCTTGTTCGTCGTCCCGTCGATGGAGATCGTGGGCAGGTTCGTGACCAGCCGGACCTCGCCGGTCAGCAGGTCGGTCCAGAACAGGTCCTTCGTGCCGGGGATGTCCACCTGCCCCTGGATGAGGTTGGACGCGAGCGACGAGAAGATGGCGAACCGGCCGTCGTCGCTCATGCCGAGGACGGTGGCGGACGCATCCCCGGACCCGAGCAGCGTGTTGCTGCGGTCCACGAGGTTCGCCGCCGGCGTCGTCCGGTCTTCGAGGGCTTGCAGGCTCAGCAAGGCGGACCGGCGGGTATTCTTTTTCTTGGTTGACACGGCGGATGCCTCGTTGCGGAACAGGCGGGCGATCGACACGAAGGGCATAACGACCTCGGCTGTGCGGCACGTCCCGTCGGGATGGTTTCTGGCTCTCGACCGAAATTCACGTCCGTCATCATCCCGACGGTTTGGTCGGGCGAAAAGTTTGCTCGATCGGCCCGCCCGTCGCGGCCCGGTTCCCGGCCGGCGCGAGGGGTTGGACCGACTGAGGAACTTGTAACGCCGTCGGGACGCGGGCGTTCACTCGGCGAGAAGCATTCCTCTCAGGCATCGGCGAGTTCCGGTGCGGCCACGAAAATGAATCCCCAGTTTTGCGCCGCCGCACTTCCCGCCGGGTTTCCCCACCCGCTCACCCCGAGCAACTGGCACGCCGGGCAAACCCGTTCTAGGTGTTAACCGACCTACAATCGAGCGCGTTACTTTAGGCCGTCGGGCGAGAACAACGGTTACCGTTTCCCGGCCTTAACAGTGACCCCCCAAGCCCCGTCCCCCGGGGCCGTCGTTCGATCCCCCCGTCCCGGTCCGCCGAGCCGGACCGTCCGTCGCGAATCCCCGCACCAGCTCCGCGCGCCGCTGCCGTGGCCCCACGGCCCAGGCCTGCGCGTGCCCGCGGGGGGAACGGAATCGACCGGCCGGCCGGACGCCGCCCACTCGACACAGACCCCGTGTGACCCCCGACATGCCCCGGTTGCTTCGCACCCCGTTGGCCCTGGAAGCCCTCGACGGCCGGATCGTCCCGGCCGTGACGTTGCAGTTCGACTACTCGCTGGATTCCAACGGCTTCTTCGCGGACCCCGCCCGCCGGGCCGCGCTGGAGAAGGCCGGGGCGGACCTTGTGTCCCGGCTGGACGCGAACTTCTCCGCCATCGCCCCGCTCCTCGGCAACTCGTGGAGCCTGCTCCTCAACAGCCCGGCGAGCGGGGCGCAGGTCGAGATCCCGAACAAGACGATCCCGGCGAACACGATCGTCGTTTACGCCGGCGGCTACCGTCTCGACGGGGCGGAGGCCGGCGAGGGCGGGTACGGCGGCTACCGCGGCGGCGGCGACTCGGCGTGGCTGAACACCCTCCGCACCCGCGGGTGGTCCGGGTTCTCCCTGTGGGGCGGGTCGCTCGCGTTCGACCTCGACCAGAACTGGAACTTCTCGGCGAACGCCCCGGCCGTCGGGCAGACCGACTTCTACACGGTGGCGACCCACGAGCTGGGCCACCTGCTCGGGTTCGGCACGGCGGACGAGTACTTCCGGCTCGTGTCCGGCGGGGCGTTCACCGGGCCGAAGGCGACGGCCGCGAACGGCGGGGTGGCCCCGCGGGTGTCCGGCGACCTCGGCCACTGGGCGCAGGGGGCGCACGACCACGACGGCGACCATGCGTCGCTCCAGCCGTTCCTCGTGTCCGGCCAGCGGTACGGGTTCTCCGAGTTGGACTACGCGGTGTTGGACGACATCGGGTGGACGGTGACCGGCACGGCGAGCAGCCCGCCGACGACGCCGGCCCCGATCACCCCGGCCCCGAGCGTGCCGGCCGTGCCGCCGGCGCTGCCGGTCGGCCAGGCGGAAGTCACGGCGGACCTGTTGCCGGTGAGCAAGCCGGACGGGTCGGTGCAACTCTACCGGCTGAACGCGGCGAACCAGGCGGCGCCGGTGGGGGCCGCGTACTACCCGTTCGGCGGGTTCGGCGGCTCCGTCCGCGCGACGACCGCGGACGTGACCGGGGACGGCACGCCGGACCTCGTGTTCGCGGCCGGGCCGGGGGCCGGGTCGCAAATTCGCGTCGTGGACGGCGCGAGCGGCGAGGAAGTCGGCAGCGCCTTCTCCGCGTTCGAGCCGACGTACACCGGCGGGCTGTTCGTGGCCGCGGCGGACATCGACGGCGACGGCCGGGCGGACGTGATCGTCAGCCCGGACCGCGGCGGCGGCGGCCGGGTGTCGGCGTTCAGCTTCGCCACCGGCACGGCCCGGATGGTCTCGAACTTCTTCGGCATCGACGACCCGAACTTCCGCGGCGGTGCCCGCGTCGCGGCGGCGGACGTGAACGGCGACGGGGCGGCCGACCTCGTCGTCGGGGCCGGGTT
Source organism: Limnoglobus sp. (assembly GCF_059499385.1). Taxonomy (NCBI): domain Bacteria; kingdom Pseudomonadati; phylum Planctomycetota; class Planctomycetia; order Gemmatales; family Gemmataceae; genus Limnoglobus; species Limnoglobus sp. Next base: position 22,253 of record NZ_JCABYM010000094.1, read on the forward strand.
CGGCGGCGGCCCGCGGGTCGCGATCTTCGACGGGAAGACGCTGACGAACCCGAACCCGCGGCGGCTGGTGAACGACTTCTACGCGTTCGGCGGGGCGGACGTGGCCGGCCTCCGCAACGGCATCTACCTCGCCGCCGGCGACCTGAACGGCGACGGCAAGGCCGAGGTGATCTTCGGCGGCGGCCCCGGCGGCGGCCCGCGGGTGGTCGTGGCGGACGGCGCGGCCCTGCTCCGCAACCCGCTCGCGGCGGTCGCGGCCCCGGTCGGCAACTTCTTCGCGTTCGAATCCACCGAGCGCGGCGGCGTCCGCCCGACGGTCCGCGACGTGGACAAGGACGGCCGCCCCGACCTGATCGTCGGCAGCGGCCAGCGGGTTCCGGCGGCGATCAAGGTGTACACGGCCGCGACCAGCACCTGGGACGGCGGCGAGCCGGGCACCGGCTACTTCAGCGAGCCGTTCGGCGGCAGCACCATCCCGGACGGCGTGTACGTGGGGTGACGCACCGGCCGGGCGTCACGGCAGCCGCACGTTCGTCACGGCGAACGGGATTTCGACCGGCGACACCCGCGTCCCGGTGAGGACCAACTGCGCCGGCGGGCCGGCCTTCTCCGACTTCGGGAAGTGGAACTCCGCGTCGTAGGTCTGCACCCACTGCGTCCCCGAGTAGTTCGCCGACCGCTGGCTCGGGGCCGGGCACGGCTTCCCGGCCGCGTCCGCGAACTTCAGCTTGTTCGGCACGCTGCCGATGTTCAAGTCGTCCGACCGGTTCACCCGACCGCGGAACCCCATCTCCCACTGCTGCGGCATCTCGACGCGGACCTTGACCGACACCGACCCGTCCTTCGCGACCTTGTAGTCCGTCACCTTCAGCTTGACGTTGTGCGGCCCGTCGAACCCGCGGCCGACGGCCTTCGCGAGGTCGTCGATGGTGACGACCGGCATGTTCGGCCGGTGAACGTCGCCGACCACGACGCCCTCGAACCGCGTCAGCGTCTTGATCGCCCGGTCGTCCGTCCGCAGCGTCACCGGCGTCAGCCGCGGGTTGTTCCCCGGCTGTACCGTCACGATCACCGGGTACGCCGAGTCGTTCAGCCAGAGGCCGCCGCCCCAGGGGTTGTTCCACGCGGGGTTGAAGTTGAGCACCGGGTCCGGCTTCTGGTCGGCGAACAGCGGCCGGCCGTCCTCGTCCTCGGCGCGGGTCACCCGCACGGCCGACGCCCCCTGCCAGTTCAGCCCCGGCACCGGGGCCACGTCCAGGTTCAGCACCACCGTGCCCGTCCCGCGGACGACGCGGTTCCCCTCGAACTTCCCCGGCACGGCCACGACGCGGATGGCCGTGTCCCGGCGGCCCGGCGCGGGGTCCGGCTTCCCGTCCACGAGCACCACCGGCGCGGTGGACGGCGTGTACACCGACTGCCGGTTGACCCCGTCGATCGAGTTGTACACCTCGAACTGGCTGAACGATTGCACCCGTTGCTGGCCCGCCCCCTTCGGGACCGGCAACTCGACCCGGTGGTCCTCCCGCAGCCCGGCGGCCTTGCACAGCAGCTCGACCGCCTGCCACGGCGGAACGTCCGTCGCCGTGAGCGTCACCGGCCGCGTCTTCAGCGCCACCTTGTCCGCGTCGAGCATCAACGGGATGCCGGTCTGCTTCTTCAGCTCCTCGACGACCGTGCTCAGCGGCACGTCCTTGAAGTCGAACTTCAACAGCGTCGGCGTCAGCACCCGTTGCGACTCGGCGAGCAGTTCCAGCCGCGGCAGGATCGCCTCGGCCCGCTCGCGGACGGCGGGGTCGGGCGTCGTGTCGATGGCCTGCCGCACGGCCGGGATCGCGGCCCCGCCGAGCTTGAGCAGCGTCTTCGCGGCGGCGTCGCGGGCCTGGAACTGCGGGTCCCCCAGCTTCTGCACGAGCGCCGCCGGGTCGCCCGGCTTCGCCGCGTCCGCCGCGAACCCCAGGCTCGCCCCGACCGCCACGCTTCCGACCGCCGCCAGGAATCGCCGCATGTCCGCCCCTCCGCCGGTGGGACCGGGTACAATACGCCATCCTACACGCTAGAAGACGACGCCACCAAGCACCTAGCATGTAACAAACACAATGGCCCGCAGATGACGCGGGCTTCGGCGCAGATGAAAACCGGATAAGATCGAAATCCGTTCTTTGTCTTTATCCTCTTCATCTGCGCCGAAGTCCGCGTCATCTGCGGGCCATTCTTGGGATACACCATGACCACCCCGGCGAGCCTCGGCGGCATCATCCACACGTACCAGAAGTACGACCCGCTCACGTTCCCCAGCCCGACGCAGCCGCCGCCGGACCTCGTGTCGGCCGCGTTCGAGCAGATGCTCGCCTACGGCGAACAGCGCGAGTTCACGGACGAAGAACTCGCGAACATGGTCAAGATCGACCCGTCGCAGATCGGCGGCATGATCGCGAACCTCGACTTCCTCAAGATGAGGCTCGAGGACCGCAAGAAGAAAATCCTCTCCACCTACGAAACGTCGAAGGTGCAGAAGGAGGCCGCGAAGGACTTCCAGACGAAGGCGAACGCGATCAAGCCGCCGAAGGGCCTCGAAAGCGACTACCGCGAGGCGGTGAAGGACGAGCAACTCCACGACCTCGAAAACCTCTACTACCGGGCCGGGAGGGAGAACCGCGACTTCACCCAGCGGCTGCCCGGCCTCGTGCAATCGCTCGGCGACAAGTACCAGGTGGACGAACTCGCCGCGAAGTACGAGTTCACCGGCCGCACGCCGATGACCGTGCCGGAGGCCCTGGAAATCAAGGCCGAACTGGAAGAGATCGACAAGCTGCTCGAACAGCTCCAGCAGGTCAAGCAGACCGGGCAGCTCGGCTACATCGACCTGGAGGAACTTCAACAGTACCTCGACCAGGAGGGGATGGAACACCTCCGCGAACTGAACGAGGCGATCGAGCGGTACGTCCGTCAGCAGGCCGAGGAGCAGGGGCTGGAGCGGAACGAGAACGGCTACCGGATGACGCCGAAGGCGTATCGGCTGTTCCAGTCGAAGGTGCTGGCCACGATCTTCAACGACCTGCAGGCGTCCCGCACCGGCCGCCACCCGGACGCGATCGTCGGCGAGGGGGCGGTCGAGTCGCCGCGGACGAAGGGGTACGAGTTCGGCGACTCCGTCACGCACATGGACATCCCGGCCAGCCTCATCAACGCGATGCTCCGGGAGGGCACGACCGGCGGCCGGGTGCGGATGCGGCCGGACGACATCGTGATTCACGAGACGAAGAACACGCCGAAGGCGGCGACGTGCGTGCTGCTCGACATGTCCGGGTCGATGCGGTACGACGGCCAGTACGTGAACGTCAAGCGGATGGGCCTCGCCCTCGACGGGCTGATCCGGGCCGAGTACCCCGGCGACTTCCTGCAGTTCGTCGAGATGTACACGTTCGCGAAGCCCCGCCACCTGTCGGAAGTCGCCGGGCTGATGCCGAAGCCGGTGACGATCCACTCGCCGGTGGTGCGGAAGGTCGCGGACATGGCGAACCCGAAGATCACGGAGTCCGACCTGCCGTGGCACTTCACGAACATCCAGCACGCGCTGCAGACGGCCCGCCGCTACCTGGCGAACCAGGACACGCCGAACAAGCAGGTGATGCTCATCACGGACGGGCTGCCGACGGCCCACTTCGAGGGGAGCAAGCTGTACCTGCTCTACCCGCCGGACCCGCGGACGGAGGAGGCGACGCTGCGGGAGGCGAAGCTGTGCGCCCGCGAGGGGATCACGATCAACATCTTCCTGATCTCGACGTGGAACCAGACGGAGGAGGACATCCGGTTCGCCCGGCGGCTGGTGGAGAGCACGCAGGGCCGGGTGATCTTCTCGACCGGCCGCGACCTCGACCGGTTCGTGGTGTGGGACTACATCCAGCGGCGGAAGTCGATCATCGCGTAAGCGGTCTTGGTGAACCTTCCCGCCCCCCGCCGTGTCTCGCACGCGAATCTCCATTCCTCGCGAGGGCACTCCCATCGACCGCCGCTTCCAACTCGTGGACGTGTTCGCCGACGCGCCGTTCGCCGGCAACCCGCTGGCCGTCGTCTTCGACGCCGACAATCTCGATACCGACCGAATGCAGCAAATCACCCGCTGGCTGAACCTGTCCGAGACGGTCTTCTTCCTCAAGCCCACAATGCCGGCCGCCGATTACCGCATCCGCATCTTCACGCTGGCCCGCGAGCTGCCGTTCGCTGGCCACCCGACGCTCGGCGCGTGCCACGCCTGGCTGTCCGCCGGCGGCGTGCCGAAGGCCGCGGACGCGGTCGTGCAGGAATGCCCGGCCGGGCTGGTCCCGGTCCGGCGGGACGCCGGCCGGCTGGCGTTCGCGGCCCCGCCGCTGGTCCGCTCCGGCCCGGTCGAGCCATCGCACTTGCAACAACTCGCTGCCGTCCTTCGCCTGTCCCCGGCCGACATCGTGGCCGCGGAGTGGGTGGACAACGGCCCCGGCTGGGTCGGCGTGCTGTTGAAGGACGCCGCCGCGGTGCTGGCCGTGGACGCGGACGCGTCGAAGTTCACCGGGCCGGGCAGCTTCGACGTGGGGCTGGTCGGGCCGCACCCGCCCGGATCGGAGTGCGCGTTCGAGGTGCGGGCGCTGTTCACGGACGAGACCGGCGCGATCCGCGAGGACCCGGTGACCGGCAGCCTGAACGCATCGCTGGCGCAGTGGCTGACCGCCACCGGCCGGGCGACGCCGACTTATGTGGTGAGCCAGGGCACGCGGCTGGGCCGCCGCGGGCGGGTGTTCCTCTCGCGGGACGCGGCCGGCGCGATCTGGGTCGGCGGCCACGCGACGACGCTGTTCGAGGGCCGTGGGACGTGGTGACGGGATCGACGCCCCGCGGACGAACGTCCGCGGGCTTTCATCTTTTGTTTTTCCGGGCGAAAGCCCGCGGACGAACGTCCGCGGGGCGTCACTACGGGGCAGCAATCAACCACATCAGCGTGCGACACACGGCGAACACGATCAGGAAATGCACGGCCGCGAACGCCGGCAGGATCAAGTAGCGGACCGGCTCGCTCGGGCGTTCCCAGAACCGGATCGTCCGCCAGGCCGCGAGGACGAACGCCGACGCCCAAAGCGAGAAGATGACGGCCGCCCCGACGAGCGCCCCGGCCAACCAGTCGATCCGCTTCCGTTCCGCCTTCGGGATCGTCACCCACGGGATCATCACGCCCAGCACCGCCCCGAGCGCTACGACGAACAGCGGGGCGTTGGAACTCGCCCACCCCGCTAAGGCGTCCACGAGCTGGCCGTCGGCCGTGAGGCCGGGGATCAGCTCGAGGTCGCGGTCCCACGCCTTCGGGTCGGTCGTGAGCGTCACGCGGGTCAGCGGCTCGGGACGGTCCTCGTAGTGGTAGTGCCGCCGTTCTTCCAAAAACTCCCGCCGCTCGAATGACTGGCCGACGCCCAGTTCCTTCACCACGCCGTGGACGTACTCGCAGTGCAGCCGCGGCAGGTCGCACCCCGCCGCGGGCTTGACCCGGCCGCGGACGTACACGACCGTTTCCACCGGGTCGGCGTACACGCTCGTCGGCCGCAGCGGGAACCAAGCCGTCGGCGACGGGAACTCGATCTTGAACCCGGTCGCCGTCATGGGCCGCCCCGCGGCGGTCCACCCGCAGACGAACGCGAACTTCTCCCGCCCGATGTACGACTCCAACGACGACAGGTTGACCGCTTTCCGGTTGACGCCTTGCGCGTCCAGGTAGTTCTCGATCTCCTCCCGCGTCTCGGCCCGGACGACGGTGACAACCATGCCGTGCTTCTCGACGCGGGCCACCTCCTTCGCCACGTCCGGCCCCCCGGCACTACAGCCGAGCGGCACGCCGATGCAGCAGAACCCGCCGGAGTTCAGCAGTTGGGCCATTTGGATCGTGGACCGTAGCCGCTCGCGGGCGACGTCCCGGTCGCGGCGGTAGAACGTGACGACCGGGAACTTCTCGACCGGCTCGGCCCGCACGGCCGCCGCGTCCCCGCGGACCGGGACGACCCACACGCCGCCGGCGGTCGTTTCGTCGCTTCGGGCGGCGACGTGCAGCGTCTCAACGCCGTCGGCCCATTCGACGAGCGCCACCTGTTCCCGTTCCGGGACGAGCCGGCCGTCGGGCGCGAACTTGCACCCGTCGGCCCGGACGGGACCGCCGGCGAGGGCCGTCAAAAGCAAGACCGGAAGCACGCGGCTCATGCGACACCGGGGTGGGGCTTACCGAACACGATCCCGTCCGGGGAACTTTATTCCCCCGCCACGTGCCTCGGATAACCGTCCGCATCTAAAGTGAACAAAAAAACATTATAACAGTCGCGTCAACCCAGGTGTCACATCGTCAGGGGGTGCGTACCAAAAAGCGTCACGAGTTGGCGATGTTGGCGATGTGCTGCCAATCTGGCAGCCGTCACCACTCGTCGGCCGCGAACACGGCCTTCGCCGCGGCCGCTTCGTCCGCCGCGGGGGTGCATTCCGTGCCGACCCAGCCGTCGTACTTGAGCTTCTTCAGTTCCTTCAGCACGCGGGAGTAGTTGATCTCGCCGGTCCCCGGCTCGTGGCGGCCGGGGTGGTCGGCGAGTTGTACGTACCCGATGGCGTCGGCCGCGAAGCCTTCCCGCAGGTGGCCGCACAGGTCGCCCTCGGTGATGTGCATGTGGTACAGGTCCCAGTTGATCTTCACGAACTTCGACCCGACCGCCTTCACGATCTTGATCGCCGGGGCCGACCCGTACAGGCAGTGGCCCTTGTGGTCCACGCGGATGTTCATCGGTTCGAGGATGAGCATGACGCCGGCCTTCTCCGCGACCGGGGCGGCCGCCTTGAGCGCGTCGATGACCGTGTCGTGCATCCGCTCCTGCGACACGCCGGGGATGTCGTCCCCGGCCACGACGCACATCATCGAGCACTTCCACTTCTTGGCCACCTCGCACGCCTCGCCGATCTTGTCCACGACCTTCTGCTTGTTCTTGGGATCGTTCATCCCCGGCTTGAACCCCCAGGCGGTGAACTGCGCGATGGTGAGTTTCAGCCGCTCGCACGTGTCGGCGACGGCGGCGACGTCCTTGTTCTCGTAGGGCCAGATTTCGACGCCGGGGAACCCGAGGGCGGCCGCCCCTTCGAGCCGCTTGAGGAAGTCCTTCTGCTTGGAGAACCACATCTCGACGTTGCAGGCGAACTTCGTGTTCTTCGCCTTGCCGGTCGGCGAGTCGGCGGCGGCGGTTGACGCGATCCCGGCGACGGCGGCGGACGCGAGGAACTGACGGCGGGTCGGGGTCATGGGAGAGTTCCTATTGTGGAAGGGAACCGCGAGCATACCCGAAACCGCGAGCGAACGCGAATGTCCATTCCGCTGCTGCCGACCGACCCGCACGACGCGAAGCTGCTCGCGAACGTCCGCCCGGCGGGTCGCGTCAACCCGACGCCGAAGGCCCGCTACCAGCTCGTGGTGATCGGCGGCGGCCCGGCGGGCCTCGTGGCCGCGGCGGGGGCGGCCGGCCTCGGCGCGACGGTCGCACTGGTCGAGCGCGATCTGATGGGCGGCGACTGCCTGAACGTAGGCTGCGTGCCGTCGAAGACGCTGCTGCGGGCGGCGAAGACGGTGGCCGAAATCCGGCGGGCGAAAGAGTTCGGCGTCCGCGTGACGGACCCGGAGGTCGATTTCGCCGCAGTCATGGAACGAGTTCGCAAGGTGCGGGCCGACCTGTCGCCAGTCGATTCCGTCGAGCGGTTCACGAACCTCGGCATCGACGTGTTCCAGGGGGAAGCAAGGTTCACCAGCGAGGAATCGGTGGAGGTCGCGGGGGCGAATCTCCGCTTCGGCCGGTGCGTGATCGCGACCGGGACACGGCCGAAGGCGCTCGACGTGAAGGCGGACAAAGTATTCACGAACGAGAGCATCTTCACACTGACGGAATTGCCCGTGCGGTTGCTCGTCGTCGGCAGCGGCCCGGTCGGGTGCGAGTTAGGGCAGGCGTTCGCCCGGCTCGGCTCCCGCGTCACGATCGTGGCGAAGACGTGGCCCGACCCGGTTCTCGAAGGCGTGTTCAAAAGTGAAGGGATTGAAATCGTCTCGGCGGTTCCGCCCGGCGATTTCGACGCGGCCCTCGTCGCCGTGGGGCGGACGCCGAACGTCGAGAAACTGAACCTGCCGGCCGCTCGCATCGCGTTCGACACGGACCGCGGCGTTCAAGTGGACGACCACCTCCGCACGACAAACCCGCGGGTGTTCGCCGTCGGCGACGTGTGTTCCGTCGGCCACCGGTTCACACATGCCGCCGATGCGATGGCGAGGATCGCGGTTCAGAACGCACTCTTCCCGAGGAAGGCCCGCGTATCGGCGAAGGTGATCCCGCGCTGCACGTACACCGACCCGGAAGTCGCGACCGTCGGCGAGAAGACGATGGTGGCGCTGTCCCACGAGTTCGCGAACCTCGACCGCGGGGCGGCGGACTGGGCGGCGGGGTTCATCACCGTCTGGGTCGAACCCGGCACGGACCGCATCGCCGGGGCGACGGTCGTGGGGCCGCACGCCGGGGAGGTGATCGGAACGATCGCGCTGGCGATGCAGAACCGGATCGGGCTGAAAGCCATCGCCGGGACGGTGTTCCCGTACCCGACGTACACGGAGGCGATCAAGAAGATCGCCGATCAGTTCAACCGCACCCGACTGACGCCGGCGGCGAAGTGGGCGCTCAAGACGTGGCTGAAGTGGATGCGGTGACGGTCATTCGTCCAAGTCCCACACGACAATCTTGCGCGTCCCGGCGACGGCGGCACGGCTGCCGTCGGTCGTGATCGCCAACCAGCGGATGGGGCCGCACTTCCAGTCGTAGACGGCCCGCTCCTGCCATGTCGCCGTGTCCCAGACGCGGACGAGGCCGTCGTTCGTGCCGGTCAGGAGACCGTCGCCGCGGGGCGCGAACACGGCCGCCTGGAAGAACTTCCGCACGGACTTGAGCGTCGCCACCGCCCGTAACGGCGGCGCGTCCTCGGCGAGCGCGATCAACTCCTCGCACCGGAAGACGTGCAGCCGGGTGTTGTCCGACCCGGCGAAGAGCGACCCGTCCGGGCTGAACGCCAACGGGAAAATGCAGTGCAACGGGAACGGCGACTTCTCGCCCGCGCCGAGGCCCCGCCGCGGGAAGAACTCGACCGTCCGGTTCGTCTCGGCGTCGTGCAGGGCGGTCGTCATGCCGTCCGTGGACCAGCGGCCGTCGGCGGACCGGGCGCGGCCGGCCACCCCGGTCGTGAGCTTCAGCACCGGCCACGTCGCGGCCCCCGGCAGCCGCCGGCCGGTTTCCGCGTCGTACACCTCGCCCGGCTCCCATGCCAGACAAACCGCCCGTCCGTCCGGCGAGAACTCCACCAACCCGGTACGCTGATCGTTCGGCCGCGGCAGCGTCCGCCACTTGAGTTTGCCGGCGAGCGCGTCGTACACGCTCAGCACGAGGCCGGTACTCGACGCTGCGACGAGCGCACCGTCCGGCGAGAACGCAATCCGGTCCGGCGTCACGCCGTCGGTCTTGATGGCGATCATGGTTAGTTCACGGTCAGGGACTTGCCGTTATCTTTCGGGCCGAGCTTCAGCAGGAACGGCGCGGCCTTCTTCACCCAGGCGTCCGCCTTCGGGTAGCTGCCCGCGCCATCCGCCCACGCCTGGCGAAGCATGTCCGTGTCGATGACGCCGGGGTTCAGCGGCACGGCCGCCATGTCCGGCGGCAGCTCCTGTGCGAGCGCCAGCGTCAGCCCCTCGACGGCGTACTTCGACGCGCAGTACGGCGCGACCTCCGGGGCGGTGCTGCGGCCCCACCCGCTCGACAGGTTCACGATCACGCCGGCCTTCCGCGCGACCATCGCCGGCACGAACGCGCGGATGACGTTCGCGATTCCCTTCACGTTCACGTCGATGAGCCGGTCGAACTCGTCGGCCGGGACTTCCCACAGCGGGGCCGGCGTGTTCATGACGGCCGCGTTGTTGACGAGCAGGTCCGGCGGGCCGTGCGTCGCGATCAGCCAGTCGGCCCACCGGTCCACGCCGCCGCCCTGCGTCACGTCCAGTTCGATGAAGGCGTGCGGCGCGGGGAACAGCCCCGTCAGCTCCGCGACGTGCTTCGCGGACCGGCCGCAGCCGACGACGGTGTGCCCGGCCGCGGCGAACGCCGGGACGAGCGCCCGGCCGAGGCCGCGGGTCGCGCCGGTGAGGACAATGAGCTTGCGTGTCATGGGGGAGCGCTCGCGGGCGAACGGTAGGTGGGCAACTGTCGGTCGTGCGGCACGGTGATGATTTGAATCAAGTCGCCCCGGACCCGGTACACCAGGCCGTAGGGGAAGCGACGGACCTTGCAGTACCGGTGAACGTCGTCCACCAACGGCGACCCTTCGGGGAAGCGGGCGATCAGTTCCATCGCGGCTTCCACGGCCTCTTCAAACCGGACCGCCGCACGGCGGCTACGAGCCAGATACCATGCGACCACCGCCTCGTACTCCTGCTCGGCCGGGTACGTGAAGAGGAACTCAATCATCCGCGAGGCCCAGCTTGCCGCGAACGCGAGCCTTGACCTCGCGCCACGTCGAGAGGGTTGCTTGCCCGGCGTCGATGGCGGCGGAGCGTTGCTTGAGATCACTCAAAAAGGCTGCCCCCGTTGGCCCGTCCGGCTCCGTCGGCGACGTTTCGATCAGTCGATCGACCGCCTCGCTGCGCTCGGTCGGCGGCAGGCTGTCCCAAATCTGTTCGATCAGGTCCAGCCGGTCGGCCACGCTCAACTTCGTGATCCCCAGTTCCTCGGCCGTGACTGGCATGATTCGCCCCCTTCTATTCCCCTGATTGTCGGGCGAAACGACGCCCGCGTCAATTCCGCCCCTGGACGTTCGCCCGCTGGTCGCCGATACTCTCGGTCACGCCTCTTCCCTTTCCCCGGAGTCTTCCCATGCTCGCCAAACGGATCGGCCTCGCGGCCGTCGGCTGCCTCTCGCTGGCCGCCCTCGTCGTCATCCTTCCCGTTCGCGCCGCCGACCTGCCGACGCCGGAGAAGTTCTCGGACGACGGGTTCGAGAAAGTCTTCAACGGCAAGGACCTCGCCGGCTGGACGATCTCCGCGAAGACCGGGCACAGCCGCACGAGCAAGAACACGTCCGGCGGGAAGTGGGTCGTCGAGGACGGGGCGATCGTCGGCAGTCAGGACGTGCCGGGCAACGGCGGGATCGTCATCACCGACAAGCAGTACGGCGACTTCGAGGTCGCGCTCGAGATGAACAACGATGACGGCCCGGACAGCGGCCTGTTCCTCCGCAGCACGGACACCGGCAAGTGCTACCAGGCGATGATCGACTACCACAAGGGCGGCAACCTCATGGGCCTGTACGGCGAGGGGATCGGCGGCAAGCCGCACCTGCGGAACTTCGACTTCGGCAAGGACGTGACGGAGATCGTCGTCCCGAGCAAGCAGGCGGACGGCGGGTTCAAGTGCCCGGTCGCGGCCGACCAGTGGAAGGCGTTCTGGAAGCCGGGCGAGTGGAACGAGCTGCGGGCGCGGATCGTCGGCAACCCGCCGACGATCACGACGTGGATCAAGGGCGTGAAGTTCCTGGAGTACACGGACACCGAGAAGCGGCTCGGCGACGCCGGCGGCATCGCGCTGCAAGTCCACGGCGGCGGCGACTACACGAAGCAGTTCGTCCGCTACCGCAACGTCCGGGTGAGGGAGTTGAAGAAGTAGGTCGGCCGAGCCGAGGCCGACCACCTTCCGCCCGCTGGGACGAGGTTGCCATGTCAACGGCGAGCGTCGCGGCGTGAGCGCGACGTGTCTCCAACCCAGAAAAGACTTCGGCCCAACCGCAACAGTGGACGGGGTGTGGGACCAACTCCCACACCCCGTCGCTTCCGCTCCGGGTTCCACTAAGACTTGGCATCCTTTCGCCGCGATTCGGAGACACGTCGCGCTCACGCCGCGACGCTCGCCGTTGCGCCCCCAGGAAGTGATTGCGACCGGGGCGTGGTCGGCATCGGCTCGGCCGACCTACTCGTTGCCCATCGTCCCGAACGGCTCCGGGATCGTCTCGCCGGCCGGGCAAAGCCGCAGCGTGGGCCGCGGCGGCATCATCAGCCCGTTCTTCCGCGCCGCCACCTGCCACGCCCCGCCGGGGCCGTCGATCGTGTCGCCGTCCTTGATTGTGTCGGCCCCGTTCGCCAGCAGGTACAGCGCCAGGTTCCGGAAGAACGCGTCCACCTCCCGCGGGTCGCACTTCCCCTTCGGGAACACCGCCTCGAAGTCCGGGAACGGCGGCTTCCCCGGCGCGTTCAGCTGCGGGTGGCCGACCGTGTCCATCATCAGCCAGCCGTCCACGAGCGTGAACAGCCGGACGTTCGCCCACAGTTCCAGCGGCGGCACGCCGTCCTCGTCCGCGAACTTCACCGCCTCCTTCGCCTCGGCCTTGCCGCGGAGGACCTCGCCGTTCGAGTTGAAGTAGCCGAACGTCTGCGGCAGGTTCATCAGCTTCAGCGTCAGGTCGGTGACGAACCGCAGCTCCGCGACCGGGTCGTAGTCGGCCGGGAACAGCGGCAGCCCCTCCTCGGCCCCGCCGAGGGCGTAGCTGGTGCGGACGCGGGCGAAGCTGCTGTGCTCGGTCGCCGCCGCCTTCCCCCGCTCCCAGGCGTAGGAGTGCTCCGCCGCCCGCTTCAGGTCGCCGGCGTAAGCGTTCGGCCCGAACTGCCCGGTCCCCCACGCGGCGAACAGCATCTGCTCCTTCACCGGGTCGCCCGGCTTGTCCGGCCACGCGTGATCGACGAGATCGACGACCGCGTACCCGCGGGCCTCCGGCCGGTACGGGACGACGAGCGTGGCCCCGGAGAACATCCATTCCGTGGCCGGCTCCTCGACCGTCTTGGCGATCTCGTAGTCCTTACCGAGGGCGCGTTCGAGCTGGGAGAAGGCGACCGGCCGCTCGAACAGGACGCACGCGGACGCCGTGATCTGGCCTTTGGCGGGCATGGGAAGCTCCGGGGTGGGGCGGCGACAGTCGCAGTGTACGCGAAACGGTACGGCCGGGCACGCCCGCCGGATGCGTCCGACTGCCAGTTTGACATGCGCCACCGCCACCGCCGCCACCGCCACGGGTGGCCCCCGGTGGCGGAATCGCCACCTGGGTTGACGCGACGGGTATAATGTAAATTCGTTCACATTCGCGACGGCTTCGGATGCTCAAGAATGATTGGCGTTTATCTCGAAATCCGCAACCGTGGCGAGCCGAGCGGCGTAAGCCGCCGGGTAACGCTCCCTCACCCGGCGGCTTACG
>NZ_JCABYM010000095.1:0-30239 GCF_059499385.1 Limnoglobus sp.
CTTGCCGGCGGGGTTTTGGGTTCGCAAAACCCCGCCGGCAAGCCGGCGGCTATATAGTCCGCGTCGTGGCCCCACGAGGCTCCCTCCATGCGCTCCCCCCTCGCCGCGTTCGCGGTCCTCGCGCTCGTCGTCACCGCCACCGGCCACACCTTCCCGGACCAGCGGGCCGAGCGGGAGATCAACGTCCGCATCTCGGACACGACCGTCCGCGTCAAGTACAAGCTCGAGATCAACGCCATCACGATGGCCGTCGAGGGGAACCAAATCCTCAAGAAGGACGACTACGGAACCATCAAGGGGCCGCGCGACCTGGCGCGGGTGTACGCGAAGCGGAAGGCCGCGCTGCTCATGGACGGGCTGGACGCGAAGCTCAACGACGGCGACCGGCTGGAGTGGGCGCACAACGCGGACAAGCTCGACATCACCGCCGAGAGCGACCAGCAGTTCATCCTCCGGTTCGAGTTCGACGCGGCCTGGAACCCGCCGCCCGGTGGCACGTCGAAGTTCGTCTTTGAAGACCACACGTTTCAGAACAGCGACGGCACGGACACGTTCCCCGGCAAGGTCGTGCTGACGCTCGCGGAGTTCGGGACGGCGCTGAGCGTCAGCGACGTGAACGACCCCCGCGGGCTGCAAGGCAAGTCGCCGCTGACGATGACGCCGAAGGAGAAGCGGCAGCTCCGCACCGCGACGGCGGAGTTCACCCGCCGCCCGCAGGGGCGGTCGAGCAGCCTTCCGCCGGCGGCCGCGGAAACGACTTCGTCGCCCCTGCCGCCGCAGGAGAAGCCGGGCCTCGTCGAGGGGATGTGGAAGAACGGCCTGTCGTCGCTGTTCGACTCGGACGCCGGGATCGGCCTGCTGTTACTCGCGGCGCTCGTGTTCGGCGCGGGGCACGCCTTCACGCCGGGCCACGGGAAGACGCTGGTGGCGGCGTACCTCGTCGGCGAGCGCGGCACGATCCGGCACGCCCTCGTCCTCGGCCTCTCGACGACGATCGCGCACACCGGGTCCGTCATCGCGCTGGCGTGCGCCCTCTGGTACTTCTACGGCAGCAACGTCCCGAAGGAGGCGCAGGGCTGGCTGCAGTTCGCCGGCGGGATGCTCATCTTCCTCGTCGGCCTCTGGCTCCTCCAGCGGCGGCTCGCCGGCAAGGCGGACCACGTCCACTTCGGAGCGGGGCATCACCACCATCACCACGGCCACGATCACGACCACGTCCACGTCCACGGCCCGGACTGCGACCATCACCATCACCACGACCACCCGCCGGAGAAGACCGGGTGGCTTCGCGTCGTCCTCCTCGGCATCGGCGGCGGCCTCGTGCCGTGCTGGGACGCGGTGATGCTGCTGTTCCTGGCCATCTCGTTCGGCCGGCTGGCGTTCGCCGTGCCGCTGCTCGTCGCGTTCAGCGTCGGCCTGGCGGCGGTCCTCGTGCTGCTCGGCGTGGCGGTCGTGCTGGCCCACCGGGCCGGCGGCAAGAAGTACGGCGAGCGGAAGTGGTTCCGGCGGTTGCCGATCATCAGCGCCGCCCTACTCGTGCTGATGGGCCTCTGGCTCGCCCGCGACGGCGTCCAGATGCTCATGCCCGCGAAGCCGACCCCCGCCCTCTCCGAGTGACTTCATGCGCGTCGTCGAGTTGGAAGTCCGGCACGTCCGCGTGCCGTTGAAGAAGCCGATCAAGCACGCCTCGCACGCCCGGACGGAGACGGACAACGTCGTCGTCCGGTGCAAGCTCGGCGACGGCTCGACCGGGTACGGCGAGGGCGTCCCGCGGGACTACGTCACCGGCGAGACGGTCGAGTCCGCTATCGAACTGCTGAAGCGAAGTGATTTGGAGAAGCAACTCAAGCCCTGCACCGACTTCGACGACGTCGTGCGGCACGCGGAGGAACTTCGGCTCGCGGACGTGCCCGGCGACGACCGCCGGTGTCAGGGGAACGCCGCCCGGTGCGCGGTGGAGTTGGCGTACCTCGACGCCTTCTGCCGCGCTTTCGGCGAGCCGCTGATGAACGTCACGCAGAAGCTCGCGCCGACGCTCTACGAGCCGCGGCCGGAGGTCCGGTACAGCGGCGCGATCCTGAGCGCGAAGGGGCTGAAGGCCCGGATCATGGGCTGGGCGATGTGGCTGTACGGCTTCCAACAGGTCAAGGTGAAGGTCGGCATCGCCGGGCACGACGACGCGAAACGATTGAAGATCATCCGCGGCCGCGTCGGGGCGAAGATCGACTTGCGGGTGGACGCGAACGAGGCGTGGTCGCCCGCCGAGGTCGCGGCGAAGGTCCGCGAGTTGGAGCCGTTCGGGATCACGAGCGTCGAGCAGCCGGTCCGCCACGAGGACGTGACGGCGCTGGCCGACGTGCGGAAGCAGGTGAAGACGCCGATCATGCTGGACGAATCGCTCTGCTCGTTGGTGGACGCGGAGCGGGCGGCCGCGGGCGGGTGGTGCGACCTGTTCAACCTCCGGCTGAGCAAGTGCGGCGGGTTCATCCCGACGCTGCGGCTCGCCGAGTTCGCGGTGCGGCACGGCCTCGGCTACCAGCTCGGCTGTCAGGTCGGCGAGACGGCGATCCTCTCCGGGGCCGGCCGGATGTTCGCCACGAGCGTGAAGGGCATCCGATATTTGGAAGGCAGCTACGACCGTCACCTCATCACGAAGAACGTCATCCTGGACGACATCACGTTCCGCCGCGGCGGCCGCGCCCCGATGCTGACCGGCAGCGGGACCGGCGTAAAGGTGAACCCACTCCTGCTCGACGCGATCACGGTGAAGCAGGAAATGCTGATCGGCGGATAGTAGTAGGCACACTCCGTGTGCCGTTTGCTGTCGGCCGCGGCGGCCCGGACGAACACACCGACACGCCGAGGAAACGGCACACGGAGTGTGCCTACTACTTTGTAATTTTTACACCCGCACCAATCTCAGTATTTGTGCGGCCCGTCTCGTCTGTAAACCGAGCCTATCAAATGATCCGGCAATTTTCCGAGGACCCGATCATGGCCCGCCTCACCCGCCGCCTCCGGTTCGAGCGGCTCGAAGACCGCCTCACGCCCACGTCCGTCGTGGCCCCGTTCCTCCCGGACCCGGCGTTCGGCACGAGCGGCAAGACGTTCGTGACACCGGACTTGGGGCCGTTCTTCGCGAACGTCCAGGACGCCGAGGTCGCCGCCGACGGCAAGGTCTGGGTCCTCGGCTCCGTCGGGAACAATTCCGTCCTCGCCCGGTTCACGGCGGACGGGAAGCTCGACGCGACGTTCGAGGGCGACGGCCTCAAGCCGATCACCCCCTGGCGGGAGTCGATGACCGGCCTGTCGCTGAGTAAGCTCGCCCTCCGGCCCGACGGCGGCGTCCTCGTCGGCGGGCAGTCGGCCGGCGGGGCGGCGATCCTGCCGGTCCCCACCGCGGACGCGCTCACGATTTCCCCGCCGTACTTCCCGCCGAACACCGAGTTCGTAGTCGTCGGCCTGACCGCCGACGGGTCGCTCGACGCCGCGTTCGGCGACGGCGGGCGGGCCGTGTTCGACATCGAGCCGGCGAACAGCTTCTCGAACGTCGCGAACCTCCAGGAGTTGGCCCTGCTCGCCGACGGCCGGATCGCCCTCGGCGGGATGGTGTCGGCGGGTTTCGTCTACGGGGCGAGCGACGCGCTCATTCCGCCGCCGTACCTCCCGCAGCAGAAGTTCACGGCCCTGCGGCTGACGGCGGACGGCAAGCTCGACCCGACCTACGACGCGGACGGCATCGCCACGGTCGCCGCCCGCGGCGGGTTCAACGAGAACTTCAACGCCATGACCGTCTCGGCGGACGGCCGGGTCACCGTGTTCGGCACGCGGTCGGACAACTCGACGAAGGCGTTCGTGACGGGCTACCGGCTCGACGCGGCTGGGCAACCGGACGCCGCGTTCGACGCCGACGGGTACGCCGAGTACCTGGTCGCCGAGGCGGTCACCGTCCCGTTGCCCGGCGTGTCGGCCACGGTGTACGCCGGCGGCGGGTGGGCCGTACCGCAGCCGGACGGGGGCATCGTGTTCGCGACGACCGTGAGCACAAGCTCCTACCAATACGAGCCGTACTTTTCGATGAGCCGCGGCGATCTCACCGCCGTTCGGATCGGCGCGGGCGGCGCACTCGACCCCGCGTTCGGAACGGACGGGTTCCTACGGCGGCTGATTTCGTCCTACGACAGCCGTAACATCCCGCCCGTCACGACCAACACGCTCGTCGTCGGCGTCCAGGCGTTCGCCGACGGCACCCTCGGCGTGTTGGAATCGACCATCCTGTACGCCCCGACGACACAGTACTCGACGAACCTGGCCCGGTACGACGCGAACGGCCGGCCGCTCGGCGACGCCACCCGCGGCAACGAGTTCACGTTCCCGGTCTCGCCGACCGTCGGCGAGAGCCTCCAGCCGAGGCGGGTGTTCTTCGACACCGAGGGGCGGCTCGTCGCCGTCGGCACGTCCGATTCCAGCACCGTCACCGGCACGCGGCTCGGCGTCGCCCGGCTGACGCCGACGGAACCGCCGGCCGACATGATCGAGCAGACCGTGTTCGTGGCGCACGGCAACGGCGAGGTCGTCGCCGTGCAGGTGGACGGCACGAAGCCGGCCGTCGTCGGCCCGCCGACAAAGCCGTTCGAGGGGTTCACCGGCACCGTCGTCACCCGGCTGGCCGACCTCGACGGCGACGGGGTGCTCGACGAGGTGAACGCCGTCGGCAGCACGTCGGCCCTCGGCTCCCTGGTCCGGGCCACGTTCCGCAACGCGGACGGCACGCTCCAGACGGTCGAGGTCAAAGCCTTCGAGGAAACCTTCCGCGGCGGCGTCGCCGTCACGACCGGCGACCTGGACGGCGACGGCAAGGCCGAGGTCGTCGTCAGCGCCGCCCGCGGCGGCGGGGGGCGGGTGCAAATCTATTCCGTCTCGCGCGACGGGTTCGCGAAGCGGGCGGACTTCTTCGGCATCGACGACGCGAAGTTCCGCGGCGGCGCGACGACCGCCATCGCCGACCTGGACGCGGACGGCCGGCCGGAGTTGTTCGTCGCGGCCGGGCAGGGCGGCGGGCCGCGGGTCGCGGCGTTCGCCGGGAAGTCGCTGTTCTCGGCGGCCGTCGGGCTGGCCCCGCCGAAGCTCATGAACGACTTCTTCGCGTTCGGCGGGGCGGACGCGGCCCGGATGCGGAACGGGGTGAGCGTCGCGGCCGCCGACCTGAACGGCGACGGCCGCACGGACTTGATCTTCGGGGCCGGCCCCGGCGGGGCGCGGCGGGTGCTCGGCGTGGACGGCCCGCAACTGCTCGCGGGAACCACAACGCCCCTGGTGAACTTCTTCGTGGCCGACGACGCCACGAGCCGGATCGGCGTGAAGGTGGCGGTCCGGGACATCAACCAGGACGACCGGCCGGACCTGGTCGTGCAGAACGGGTCGGAGTTGCGGTTCTACGACGGCACGAAGCTGGCCGTGCCGAACGGCCAGGAGCCGGGCGTCCTGCGGGACGTGACGGCGTTCCCGCAGGACATCGCGGGCATTTTCGTCGGGTGAATCGCCGGCCCGCGGCGCGGGGAATAGCCTACCCGTTCCCCGCAACCGCGAGACGCCGCGATGACGACCGCCCGCCCCGCCGACCCGCCCCGGCCCACCCGCTTCCGGCCGTGGCGGTGGGAGTGGCCGGCGTGGGCGATCGCGGCCGCGGCCCTCGCTTTCGGCGTCCCGATCTTCCTGCGGATGCCGCCGTGGTGCGACCTCACGCTCTACGACATGGCCGCCCGCGCCGTCATGACCGGCGGCGTCCATTACCGCGACGTGTTCGACACCAACAACCCCGGCTTCGTCTGGCTGCTCGTGCTGATCCGCCGCACACTCGGACCGAGTACCGAGGCCGTCCGCGCCGTCGATCTGGCGATCGTGACGGTCTGCGTACTCGTTCTGCTGAAACTCGCGAAGCGGGCCGGGGCGGACCGGCTCGGCCGGGCGTGGTTCGTCGCGGGCGCGGCCGCCTTCTACCCGTTCACGACCGAGTTCAACCACGCCCAGCGGGACGTGTGGATGCTCCTCCCGGCGCTGGCGGCCGTGTCGCTGCGGCTGAACCGCCCGCCGACCCGCGCGTTCCGCCGGAGTTTCGTCGAAGGGTTGCTTTGGGGCGCGGCGGTCTGGATCAAGCCGCACGTCGTCTTCCCGGCGGTTGCGGTGTGGCTCGCGTCCGCCCGCCGGTTCACCGCCGACGGCCGGTGGCGCTCGACCCGCGGCGACTTCCTCGGCAACCTGCTCGGCGGCCTCGTCATGGGCACGGCCGGCCTCGCGTGGCTCGTAGCCACCGGGACGTGGCCGTACTTCGCGGACGTGTTCACCCGGTGGAACCCGCACTACACGGAGTACATCTTCGCCGAGATGGGCTGGCGGGCGCTCAGCCACTCGTTCCACTTCGTGCCGTGGACGTTCCTGCAACCGCTCGTCGCGTTCCTGGCCGTGTGCGACCTCGCGGCCGCGAAACGGGGCGGCCCGGCCCGGTGGCTCGGCCGCGTCCCGCGGTGGTGGTTCACCCCGGCCGCCGACCCGGACGCGCGGGCCGTGCGGGCCGTCCTCGGGGCGCTGTTCCTCGGCTGGGTGTTCCAGTCGTTCGTCCTGCAACGGCAGTTCCCCTACGCCCACGTCGCGGAGACGCTGGTGGCGTTCGCGATCCTCGCCGCCCACCGGTGGGCCGTCGTGCCGCTCGGCCTCGCGTACCTCGCCGTCACGTCGGCGGTGTTCTTCGGGTACGAAAATGACTCGCGGGTCCGCGGCGCGGTGGACCGCGTCGAGCGCGCCGCCCCGTGGCTGTGGCGGTACACGCCGCTGTGGAACTACCTCCCGCAGCACCCGATGACGGACCCGAAGCTGTGGGCCGCGTGGCCGACGTGTTGGGACTCGCTGTCCGGCCCGGCCTACGACCGCCGGCAGGACGCGCTCGCGCAGCTGAAGGGGTCGTTCCCCAGCATCTCCGTGGAAGAAGCGAACGAGGTCGCGGCGTGGCTGCGGGACCGCGGGGCGACGGCGGAAACGGTCGTGTGCTGGCACTCGTCGCCGCACGCCGTTTATCTGGGGCTGCCCGGCCGGCCGGCGTTCCGGTTCATGCATGTCGATACGCCGCTCATCCGGCGGACGACCTACGGGTGGATGCGGGAGGAACTCGTTCGCGACGCGCTGCCGAAGGCGAAGTACGTGGTCAGCGACGTGTACCGGCTGTTCGTCGGCGCGCCGCCGGAGGCGTACCAACAGATTGGCTCGGCCCGCGCGGACCTGCTGCCGGAGCCGGTCCCGGCGGTGGCGAAGACCTTATTCCCGTACAACCAACCGGCCGTCTTCCGGTCCGGCGGCGGCCGCGGCCGGTACGTCGTCCACGAACTCAAAAACCCGGTCGAGCCGGTCGAGTACGACGAGGACGGGTTCAACGTCTGGCACGGGAAGTGACCATAGTAGTAGGCACACTCCGTGTGCCGTCCGCGGGTTCGAGTCTTCGAGAACCCGCGAAGCCTTCCCGTGGGCAAACGCCGTCGCGGAACGTCGAAGACTCCGTCCCGCGACGGCACACGGAGTGTGCCTACTACTATGCCGTTTTCGTGGGGCGAAAACCGACATCATCAACTAGAATGGCGGTACGCCCGACCCGTCGTTGAACCGTTGTGCCTTGTGATGACGCCCCCGGCCGCCGGGGGCCGAGGACGTTCGATGCCGCGATTGGAGGCCACGCTTCTTCGCTCGTCCGGCGGGCCGCTGCCGATGTGGGTTCACGAACTCGAACCCGGCCGGGAGATCACCCTCGCCCAGGTCGCCGGGGTGGACGACGGCCGCGGCGGGGTCGTCACCCTCGGCGTCGCCGGCAAGGACGTGCCGGAGGTCGATTACAAGAACGTCAGCGGCCACGGCTACCACGCGCTGCTGAAGTGGGACGGCACGCACCTCGCCGTCAGCCGCCGGACGAAGCCGAAGCGGACGACCAACGGGTTCCTCAACGCGAAGGGCCAGCCGGCCCCGGACGAGTTGAAGCTGAAGCCCGGCGACGCGTTCCGGATCGCCCGGTTCCTGTTCACCCTGCTCAACGACGGCGACTCGTCGGCCGCGTCCGTCCCGTACCAGACCGCGGCGACGAAGGCGGCGGACGTGGTGAAGCCGCACCCGCCCGCCCCGCCGACCACCCTCCCGTTCGGCCTCGAGATGGACCGGTCGGAGCCGGACCTGAACGTGTCCGTCGCCCCGGACCAGCTGCACGGGCTGAACAAGCGGAAGACGCACACCGGGACGTTCCGGACGGCCAAGGGGGCCGGCCCCGGCGCGAGCGAGGTGGCGGTCGAGGCCGAGGAGGTCCTCCGCACGCCGCTCGTCGATTCGGACAACGTCATCAACGGCCTGCTCGACATCGTGGACAAGTTCGACCCGACGCGGTCGGGCGACTTCCTGGACGAGATGTTCCGGCAGGCCGTCCGCCGGGCGGTGGCGATGGAAAATGCGTCGGCGGACGTGATCGTCATCCCCGTGAACGGCGACCCGAAGCCGCGGGGCAAGGACCGGCTGCCGTGGTTCAGCCGGACGTTCGTGCGGGACGCGGTGAAGAAGGTCGGGCAGAACGGGGGCGTCCTGGCCGGGTTCTGGAAGGCGGACGCCGGGCAGTCCGGCGTCGTCCGCAGCGCCGGGGCCGCCGGCGGCGTGACCAAGAGTGCCGTCCACACGGCGCAGCAGGCCATCCCCGGCTGGGCGGTGTGCGCCCCGGTCCCCGGCCGGCTGCCGGGCGAGGACCAACTCGCGCTGTACGCGTCCGCCCCGCTCCCGGACGCCGGCCGGGCCGTCGATCTGTCCACGGACCCCGGCGTCGCGCAGGCGCAGAAGGTCCTGCTGCTGTTCGCGAAGCTGTACGCCGCGCTCGCCCGGATGAGCCGGATCAGCGCCCGCTACCAGGAGGCGGTCGGCTACCTGCCCCGGCCGGTGCAGCGGCTGTTGAACCAGCCGAACTACGACCAGCAGCTCTCGCCGCGGACGCTGGACGTGACGGTGCTGTTCTGCGACCTCCGCGGGTCGTGCGGGTTCGTGACCGGCGAGGAGGGCGACCTGCAAGCCCAGTGGGACGAGGTGTTCCGCAACGCGCTCGAGCAGATGAGCCGGGCGATCAACGACAACGGCGGCGTCATCGGCGGGTTCATCGGCGACGCCGTCATGGGGTTCTGGGGCTGGCCCGACCCGACCTCCGCCGAGACGCAGCTCCGCAAGGCGGCGCGGGCGGCCCTCGCCATCCGGGAGAACTTCGACCGCCTCCGGCAGTACCGGAACGCGACGCTCGGCGACCTGAAGATCGGCATCGGGCTGACGCACGGCCCGGCCCTCGTCGGCAAGCTCGGCAACTTCGACATGAAGAAGATCGACGTGTTCGGCCCGACGGTCAACCGGGCGGCCCGGATCGAGGGGATGACGAAGCGGTTCGGCGTCGAGATCATCGTGGACGAGGCGGTCGCGGCCGGCCTCGGCGACCCGCGGGCGGTGGACGGCCGCCTCCGGCGGCTGGCCCGCGTCAGCCCGGCCGGGATGGACGAGGCGTTCGTGACGTTCGAGCTGCTGCCGGCCGAACTGGATGCGTTCGGCACGAAGGAGGCGATCTTCGCCACCTACGAGGAGGCGATGCAGGAGTTCGAGGCGGGCGAGTCGTGGGAGCGGGCCGGCCTGTTGTTCGACCGCCACCGCGACCAGGACGGGCCGAGCCGGTATTTGTTGGACGTGATCGACAACCGCCCGACCGCCCCGGACGACTGGCCCCGCGACGAGGCGGGGAAGTGCTACATCAAACTCGCGGACAAGTGACCCATAGTAGTAGGCACACTCCGTGTGCCGTCTGCTGAGGGCCGCAGCGACTTCCGAGAACCCGCCGACCCGCCGCGGGGTTCGCGCGCCGACCGCCATCAGCCACCGCGACTCGGACGAACTCGCCGACACGCCGAGGAGACGGCACACGGAGTGTGCCTACTACTATCACGCCCCCCCGGTCTTCTTACGCGCCATCTCCACGGCCGTCGTCGTGACGTGATATTTCGCCAGCAGGTTCGGCCCCTCCCAACTCGGTACGGCCCGCGGGTTGTGGAAGTACCGGACGTAATCCTGCACGACCAGCGCGAACAGGTTCTCGTGGCTCAGCCGCAGCTTGTCCGGGACGTGCAGGTGGATCGTGTCCCCGAGGTTGACGGCCGCCAGGCCGGGGTAGTCCGTCTTCGCCGCCTGACACCACGCCTGCACGGCCGCGAACACGGCGTCGTGGTCGGCCGGCTCCGCCGCCTTCACCAGCACGTTCCGCTCGGCCCCGAACGCCGGGTCGTGCGTCACCGTGACCGTCGCCCGCGTGCCGCGGGCCACGATCTCGTGCCGGTCGCCCCACCCCTCGTCCGCCTCCAGTTCCCAGAGCGTCGTCAGCCGGGCGTGGACGCCGCGGATCGCGACCGTCGCCGTGCCGTTGCCGAAGAACCGCAGCACGTCGCCGTCCGCCCACGGGCGGAGGTAGTCGGGGAACTCGTCCTCCCGCGTGACGGCCGCGAACGCGGCGCGGTCCACGACCAGCGGCCACCGGTCGGCGTCCAAAACTTGAACGTCATTCTCGTGCCGCACGGCCTGCCCCGGCGAGACCATGAGCATCGCGAGGTCGGCGAGGTGCGTGCCCACGTCCGCCAGGCCGTCCCCGGCCTGCGTCACGTCGAACCACCACGGCGGCCGGCGGAGCATCCGCCCGGCCACCGCCTTCTTCAGGTGGTGGACGCTCTCCAGCGTCAGCGCCGGGTCTTGCGGCGAACTCGGCCGCCACCGGCCGAACACGGCCGCCGCGTTCACCAGCTCCCGTTGGATCGCGTTCGTCACCTCGAACCGCTCGGTCATCATGTCCCACACGACGACCTCGCGGCGGTCCGCCTCCCGCAGCACCCGCTCCAGCTTCGGCAAGTCCTCCGCGTCGATGACCCACGGCTTGTCGGCCAGCACGTTCAGCCCGTTCTCGACGGCCGCGAGCATGAGGTCGATCTTCGGCTTGTTCCGCCCGGACAGGACGACGGTGTTCCCCGGCTGCTCGCGGAGGAACCGGGGCAGGTAGTCGTCGCCGGCCCGCACGTCGAGCCGCCACGCCGTCGGGCTTTGCGGGCGGGCGTTGAAGCTGATGACCCGCCGCAAGTGGGAGTTCAGGTCGTCGTCGAGCGGGGCGTAGACGTGGACGAGCGGGTGGACGCCGGGCAGGGCGTGCTTTTGTACCAGGGCCGCGTGGAAGTGCCCCGGTGCGACGGTCATGAGCCGGACCGGCTGGGAGAGATTTTCGCGCATGAGTCCACTGGGCGTGGATAAAAAACCACCGACACGATCCACGCCGGGCGGAGAGGGTGAGCGCCCGGCACGAAATATCAGATGGAGATCATACCGATGAGCGTGCGATTCGTCATGGTCGGGGGCTTCCTCGGGGCGGGTAAAACCACCACCCTGGCCCGCCTCGCCCGGCTGTACCAGGCCCGCGGCCACCGGGTCGGCCTCGTCACGAACGACCAGGCGCACGACCTCGTCGATACCAACAACTTGCGAGCGCAAGGGTTCGCTGTCAAGGAAGTGCCGGGGGCCTGCTTCTGCTGCCGGTTCGACGACCTCGTGGACCGCGTCGGCTCCCTCGAAGCGTCCGAGCGGCCGGACGTGATCCTCGCCGAGCCGGTCGGCAGTTGCACGGACCTCGTCGCGACCGTCGTGCAGCCGCTGAAGGACCTGTACGCCGGGCGGTTCGCGGTCGCCCCCTACGCGGTGCTGTTCAAGCCGAGCCACGGGCTGAAGATTCTCGCCGGCGGCAAGTCCGGGTTCTCGCCGAAGGCGGCGTACATCTTCACGAAGCAGCTCGAAGAGGCGGACGCGATCGTCGTGAACCGGATCGACGAAATCTCACCGGCCGAGTTGGACCACCTCTCGAAACTGGTGGCGGAGAAGTTCCCCGGCACGCCGGTCCTCAAAGTTTCGGCCACGACCGGCGCGGGGTTCGACGCGCTCGTCGAGTTGCTCGCCCAGGACGGCGGGTTCGGCCGGAAGGTGCTCGACATCGACTACGACACCTACGCGGAGGGTGAGGCCGAACTCGGCTGGCTGAACGCGAGCGTCCGGCTGGCGTCGCCCACGGGGTTCGACCTCGACGCGCTCCTGATGGCGGTCGTGACCGGGCTGCACGAGGTGCTGAACCGGCACGGCGGCGAGGTGGCGCACCTGAAGGTGATCGGCCAGGAGGACGGCGGGGCGTTCGGCGTGGCGAACGTGGTGAGCAGCGACACGCCGCCGAAGCTGTCGCTGGCGGCCGGCTGTTCGGCGAAGGACGCGGACCTGATCGTGAACGCGCGGGTGGCGATCGACCCGGCCGTGCTGGACGCGGAGGTGAAGCGGGTGGTGTCGGCCGCGTGCGCGGCCGCCGGCGTGACGCCGACGTTCCGCCAGAGCCAGAGCCTCCGCCCCGGCCGCCCGGTCCCGACGCACCGGTACGCGACGGCGAAGTGACGTGGCACGAACGCGGGGCGGGAGGTATCGTGGCGGTGGGAGGTAGCCTGATGTCCGCAGTTTTGACACCCACGCCGGTCGGAACCGTCACCCCCCCGCCACGGGCCTCCGTTTCCAGTCCCGCCCCGCAGCCCATGCGGTGGACCATCGAGCAATACCGGGAACTCTACAAGACGGGTCTGTTCCATGACGTGAAGACGATGTTGATTCACGGCGAGGTGTACACGATGGTCATGCCCAACCCGCCGCACGACACCGCCCTCGGGAAGACGGACGACATCCTGCGGACGATTTTCGTCAACGGTTATCACATCCGTAACCAGATGGGCTTCAACATCGGAACCCGAAACGACCCCGGCCCGGACCTCGCCGTCGTTCCGGGGAAGCGAAGCGACTACGCCTCCACGACGCCCACGACCGCGGCCTTGATCGTCGAAGTGGCCGAAACGACACTGTTCATGGACACCACGACGAAGGCCGAACTCTACGCCACGGCCGGCGTGCAGGATTACTGGGTGATCGATCTCGAAAGCCGCCAACTCATCGTCTACCGCGACCCGGTCCCGCTGCCCGCCGGCCTCGGCGCGACGGCCTACCGCTCGCACGCCGCGTTCGGGCCGGAGGCGACCGTGTCGCCGCTCGCCTCGCCGACGGCCACGATCAAAGTCGCCGACCTCCTGCCCTAACCGGTTGCGGCCGAACGCGCCCCCGCGGTATCATCACACCGCCCGCCTCGTGCCGCTCCTCCCGGTGGTGTGCCCCCTGCGTTGGCCGCTCGCGCTCGCAGTCGTTCACCTCGCACTCCCGCCCGCCGCCGCCCGCCGGGCCTGGGTGCGGAGGGCGTCGTGGACGCGGTCCCACGTCCCGTCGTGCTGCCGGGCGCCGGAGTAGTGGAACACGATCCGGTACGGCGGCAGGTCGTGCGGCAGCGCCCGCCAGGTGCCGCCGTCGCGGGCCTGGTACAGGATGGCGTTCACCCCGCCCGGCGGGGGTACGTGGCCGGCCGGCCGCCGGGCTTCGGGCGGGGCACGTGGGGCTCGATCCGCCGCCACTGACGGTCCGTCAGGTCGGTCGGGTCCGGCGTCCTGCTCGTGCCTTGTAACCCACGACTGACTACTTATTGGACAAGCTCGGGGTGCTTGTCCGCCCGCCTTACCGCCGCCGGCCGAAGAACTCCAGCGGCGGGAGGTCCGGCAACTCCGGCAGCTCCTCCTCCGGGCGGCGGACCGCGTACCGCCACGGGTTCCCCTTCGTCCCGCCGCCGGTCCGGTGGACCCGGCCCAGCGCGAACGCCCGGCTCAGCCAGTCGTACAACTGCGACCCGCTCGGCCGCTCCCGGCCGGCCGGCCAGTCGTCCAACAACTCCTTGTGCGTCGCCGGCGACCGCCGGCCGTCCAGGATGCCCTGCACCTCCGCCCAGTTCTCGTCGAACTGCGTCCGCCACGGGTCGGCGACGGCCGCGAACCGGCCGGTCGCCGGGTCCCACTCGTAGGCCAACCGGTCCGGCGTGCCCGGCCGCCGCGACCGGCCGAGGAGCACCCGCCGGCGGTCGTCCGACTCCAACCGGCCGGCCGGGTGCAGCTCCAGCACCGTGTCCGCGAACCCCAACAGCGCCCCGGACCCGCGGGCCGCGCTGCCCGGCTCGGACGGCTTCTTCCGCGGGTGGTGCAGCAGCAGCACGGCCGTGCCCGCGGCCGTCAGCCGGTGGAGCGGGCGGAGGGCTTCCAAAAGCGTCGCCGCGTCCGACTCGCACCGGCCGGGCAGGAACGACGCCAGCGGGTCGATGACGAACAGCGCGAGGTTTCGGCCGGCCGCGTCGTCGATCAGCGCCGCCCACTCGGCGAACGTCGGCCGGTCGCGGAACGGGCGGGCGAGCAGCCCGGCGGCCGTCACCGGCATGGCCGTCAATCGCTCGGCCCACTGTCCGGCCGACTCCTCCGACACGACGAGCGCCGGCCCCGGCCGGACCGGGCGGCCGAGGAACTCGCCGCCGCCGTCGAGGGCCTGGAGCAGCCCGGTCAAGAGCGTCGTCT
The DNA here is from genome assembly GCF_059499385.1 of Limnoglobus sp. Classification (NCBI taxonomy): domain Bacteria; kingdom Pseudomonadati; phylum Planctomycetota; class Planctomycetia; order Gemmatales; family Gemmataceae; genus Limnoglobus; species Limnoglobus sp. The sequence continues at coordinate 14,544 of NZ_JCABYM010000095.1, forward strand.
TGCCGGTCTTCCACTGGCTGGTGAGGACGGTGACGCCGCCGGCCGCGAGGTAGCCGTCCCACACCCACGGCGGAATGGTTCCGGCCGTTCGGGAAATGATTCCGGACATCGGGATCGGGCAGAAGGGGTTCGCGTTCATGGGGATGCGCCGCGGGGGAGAAATGATTCCGGAGTTTTGAAATGATTCCGGCGGGGGGTGGGGGTGGTTCCCGAGGAATCATTTTCACCGTGAATTGTCTAAATGTTCACTAACGGAATCAAGGTTGGGAGTGGGGCCCACCCGTCCGCGGCCCGCGGCCGGGGATCACCGCGCGAACCGAAGGCGTGTGGCCTGACAACTCGCCTCCGCCGATTGGCGAGAACGGACCCCACGCTTTCCCGCGTGCTTTCCCCTCGGCGGTCGGCTACAACAAGGCCAGGACTCGTATTCACTTTTCAGGATCGTCTATGAACCGACACCTTGTTCTCGCTTCCTCTCTCCTCTCGTTGGTCCTCTCCCTCCCCGCCGTCGCTCAAACCTCCCCGGACCTCCGGCCGACCGCCTACGCGGTGAAGGACGCGAAGGTCGTGCTGAAGCCCGGAACCGTGCTGCCGAAGGCGACCGTCGTGATCCGCGACGGCCTCGTCGCGGCCGTGGGGCCGGACGTGAAGGTCCCCGCCGACGCGCTCGTCACCGACGGAACCGGGCTGACCGTGTACGCCGGGTTCATCGACGCCGGCAGCCCCCGCGGGTTCGACGCGGCCGTGCGGCGGTCGCAGGCCGGGCCGCCGGCGGTCGAGGACGTGGCGGCCGACCCGCTGATCGCCACGAAGCCGGACAACCGCAAGGGGCTGACGCCGGAGTTCGCCGTCGCGACGGCGCTGAAGATGGACGAGGAAGCCGTCGCCGCGTGGCGGCGGGTCGGGTTCACGGCGCACCTGGTTACGCCGGACGGCGGCTACCTATCCGGCACGAGCGCGCTCGTCAGCCTGAGCGGGGCGGTCCCGCGGGACGCGACGCTGCGGACGCCGGTGGCGCTGCACGGCGGGTTCGGCCGGGTGGACGGGGCCGGATACCCGTCGGCCCTCATGGGCATCGTCGCGCACAACCGGCAGACGTTCCTGGACGCCGGGTGGCTGCGGCGGCAGTGGAAGGCTTACGAGGACCGCGGCCGGGCCGGGAAGCGGCCGGTCGCCGACCCGTGCCTGGAGGCGCTCTGGCCGGCGCTCGACGGGAAGCTGCCGGTCGCGTTCGAGGCGGACACGGCCGACCAGATTCACCGGGCGCTCGACTTCGCCGCCGAGTTCAAGCTGAAGCCGATGATCGTCGGCGGTCGGCAGGCGTGGAAGGTGGCCGACCGGCTGAAGGCGGAGAACGTGCCCGTGCTGCTGCGGTTGGAGCTGCGGCAGGGGGCGGACCGCGAGAACGATTTGCCCGTCCGCGTGCGGGAAGACCTGCAACGGCAGCGGGACAAGGACACGGCCTGCGCCGCGGCGCTGCACAAGGCCGGGGTGAAGTTCGCGTTCGCGTCGCAGGGCGTGACCGGCGACCGGCCGCACGAGCGGTTCCGCGAGAACGTGCGGAAAGCGATCGCCGCCGGGCTGCCGGCGGACGCGGCGCTGGCGGCGCTGACGACGGACGCGGCCGACGTCCTCGGCGCGGCGTCGCAGGTCGGCACGATCGCGAAGGGCCGGGCGGCGCACCTGATCGTGGTGGACGGCGACTTCCACGCGGCCGACGCGAAGTACAAGTTCGCGTTCGCCGACGGCGTGCGGTTCGACTTGGACGCGCCGACCGCGCCGGCCGGCGCGACCGCCGCGGCGGCGGAGCCGACGCAGACGCCGACCCGCGGCCGCCGCGGCCAGCGCGACCCGGACGCGACCCCGATGACGCCCATGAACCCGACGCCCCCGCCGCTCCGCGGCCCCGGCACGGGGCGGCCCGCGTCGGCGAGGAGCGTGCCGGCGTTCAAGGCCGAGGCGTTCCGCGCCGTCATCCCGGCGCTCGACGCCGTCGAACGGGCCGTCACCGAGATCGACGCCGACCGCACGCCGCAACTGAAGACGAACGGCGACGTGCTGATCCGCAAGGCGACCGTCCTGACGCTCGCCGGGAAGACGCTGCCGAAGACGGACATCCTGGTGCAGAAGGGGAAGATCGCCGCGATCGGCAAAGACCTGTCGGCGGACAAGGACGTGACGGTGGTTGATGCGGACGGGATGTTCGTGATGCCCGGCATCATCGACACGCACTCGCACTTCGCCATCAGCGGCGGCGTCAACGAGTCGTCGCTGTCCGTCGTCCCGGAGGTCCGCGTGCAGGACGTGATCGACTCCGAGGACGCGCAGATTTATCGCGCCCTCGGCGGCGGCGTCACGACGGCCCGGCTGCTCCACGGCAGCGCGAACGTCGTCGGCGGGCAGCACGCCGTTATCAAGATGAAGTACGGCCGCCCCGCGAAGGAGCTGGTCGTGGACGCGCCGCGGGGGGTGAAGTTCGCCCTCGGCGAGAACGTGAAGCGGACCGACGGCCGGTTCCCGAACAGCCGCCTGGGGGTGGAGGCCGTGCTCGTCCGCGCGTTCACGGAGGCGAAGGCGTACCGCCAGCGGTGGGACGACTACGAGGCCGCGAAGGCGAAGGGCGAGGCCGCGTCCGAGCCGCGCCGCGACCTGCGGCTTGAGGCGCTCGCGGACGTGCTGGCCGGCGACCTGCGGGTTCACTCGCACTGCTACCGGTCGGACGAGATCGCAATGCTGCTCCGCGTCGCGGACCGGTTCGGCGTGAAGGTGCGGTCCTTGCAGCACGTCCTCGAAGGGTATAAGGTCGCGCCGGAGATCGCGGCGCACGGCGCGAGCGTCAGCCTGTTCAGCGACTGGTGGGCGTACAAGATCGAGGCGTTCGACGCCATCCCCTACGGCGCGCGGCTGCTCCGCGACGCGGGGGTGAGCGTCTGCCTGAAGTCGGACGACAACGAGCTGATGCGGCACTTGAACCAGGAGGCGGCGAAGCTGGTGAAGTACTGCGGGTTCACGCCGGAGGAGGCGCTGCACACCGTCACGCTGAACCCGGCGAAGCAGCTCGGCCTCGACAAGCGGATGGGGACGATCGAGGTCGGCAAGGACGCGGACCTGGCGGTCTTCACCGGCCACCCGCTGAACTCGTACAGCCGGTGCGAGCTGACGCTCGTAGAAGGGGAGGTCTTCTTCCAGCGGGCGGACAAACTCGTGCCGAACCCGGACGCGGCGGCGGAGCCGGAGGCGGCGGCGAAGCCGTTCGCCGCGATCCCCGAGCAGCCGAAGGCGACCTACGTGCTGAGCGGCGCGACGGTCCACGTTCCGGGGAAGAAGCCGTTCGTCGGCTCCGTGGTTCTCACCGGCAAGGAGATCAAGCAGGTCGTCGTCGGCGACGCGAAGCCGGACGCGGGGGCCGACGCGCGGGTGATCGACGCGGCCGGGCTGCACGTCTACCCCGGCATGATCGACGCCGGCACGGTGCTGGGCCTCGTCGAGATCGACTCGGCCCGCGAGACGAACGACTCCCGCGACGGCGGCGACTTCCAGCCGGACCTGCGGGCGAGCGTCGGCGTCAACCCGGACTCGGAACTCATTCCCGTGACGCGGTCGAACGGCGTCACCACCGTCGTCACCCGGCCGACGGGGTCGCTCGTGCCGGGGCAGGGGTCGCTCATCAACCTCGCGGGGTGGGTTCCGGCCGAGATGGTCGTCCTCGACCCGCTCGCGCTGCACGTCGAGTACCCGAGCGAGCCGTCGTTCCGCGGGTTCGGGGCGAACGTGTTCGGCGGCGACGCCGAGAACCCGGCCGCCCGGTTCCGCCGGACGGAGAAGCTGACCCGGCTGAAGGAGATGTTCGAGACGGCCCGCCGGTACGACGCGGCGAAGGCCGACGGGCTGACCGTGCCGTCGAACCCGCGGCTCGAATCGCTGCTGCCGTATGTCCGCGGCGAGAAGCCGGTGGTGCTGTCGGCCGACAAGAAGGCGGACATCCTGGCGGCGCTGAAGCTGGCCGACGAGCTGAAGGTGAAGCCGATCCTGAGCGGCGGCATCGAGTCGTGGAAGGTGGCCGGCGAGTTGAAGCGGCGGAACGTGCCGGTGATCCTGGGGCCGGTGATGAGCCTGCCGCGGGAGTCCGGCGAGCGGTACGACGCCGCGTACACCGCGGCCGCGAAGCTGCACGCCGCCGGGGTGACCTTCTGCATCCGGTCGGCCGGGTCGAACAACACGCGGAACCTCCCCTACGAGGCGGCGATGGCCGTGGCCCACGGGCTTCCCGCCGACGAGGGGTTGAAGGCGGTGACGCTTTACCCGGCGCAGATTCTCGGCGTGGCGGACAAGCTCGGCACGATCGAGTCCGGCAAGCGGGCGAACTTGGTGATCGCGTCCGGCGACCTGTTGCAGGCGTCCACGCAGGTGCTGTCGGTGTTCATCGACGGCCGCCCCTACGAGCCGACGAACAAGCAGACCCGCCTGTACGACAAGTACCGCAAGCGGCTGACGGAAGTGCAGTCGAGCCAGAGCCAGGACCCGCGGCCGTGACGCCGGGCTTAGCGAGTCGGACCGAGGCTTTGCCAGGCCCGACAAAGGGCGAATCGACGAATCCCAGACCGCGGGTTACCGTTTTCTACCCCGAAGGGGTGGAACAAGTCAGCCCAGGGCAAGGGCCGAAGGCCCGCCGCCCTGGGTAGGACCGCCACCGAGGGAAGCCCTGAAAGGGCGCGACAGCGCAACCTGTGTCGCCCTTTCAGGGCTTGTCGCGGGGGTGGGGCGTTACCCAGGGCGTTGCCCTGGGCTGACTTGTTCCACCCCTTCGGGGTAAAAACCAAGCGCACCCATCCATTCACACACTCGCCGAGAATCCTCATGTCCCGACGATTGCTCGCCCTCCTCGTCCTGGTCCTCGCCCTCCCGCTCTACGCCGCGGAGCCGTTCGCCCCGGACCCGGCGTCCGTCCGCCGGCACGACGCCGGCTACCGCTACCCCCAGAACGGCTGGGCCGTCGTGCATATCGAGGGCGAACCCTACGACCGCGGGTTCCAGCACGGCAAACTTCTTTCCAAAGAGATCGAGACGTACCGCAACGCCCTCGCCGAGCACCGCGCCCCGAAGCACCCGGCCGAGTACTGGGACCTGTACCGCGAACTCGTCGGCGGGATGTACCTCCACCGGTTCGACCGCGAGTACCTCGAAGAGATGAAGGGCATCGCGGACGGGGCCGTCGCCGGCGGGGCGAAGGCCGACGGCCGGCCGCTCGACGTGATCGACGTGGCCGGCATCAACCTCTGGGTCGAACTCGCCTGCCTCGGCGACGCCCTCCGTGCGACGCCGACCGGCCTGGAAGACGTGAAGTCGAAGTTGCCCGTGCCGAAGCCCACGCCGCCGGAGCAGGAGCACCACTGCTCCGCGTTCGCGGCCACCGGCCCGGCCACGGCGGACGGCAAGATCGTGTTCGGCCACATCACCATGTGGAACGTCCACCAGGCGGCGCACTTCTTCGTCTGGCTGGACGTGAAGCCGGCGAAGGGCCACCGCGTCGTCATGCAGACCTTCCCCGGCGGCATCTACTCCGGCATGGATTACTACCTCAGCTCGTCCGGCCTGATGATGACGGAAACGACCATCGAGCAGACGCGGTTCAACCGCGACGGCACGCCGCTCGCCACCCGCGCCCGCAAGGCGCTCCAGTACGCGAACACCATCGACGAGCTGGTGAAGGAGTTGGTGGACAAGAACAACGGCCTCTACACGAACGAATGGCTCATCGGCGACGCGCACACGAACGAGATCGCCGTGCTGGAACAGGGGACGAACGCGTACCGGTTGCGGCGGAGTTCCCAGAACCAGTGGCTCGTCCCCGGCGTCGAGGGGTTCTATTGGGGCTGCAACAACGCGAAGGACGTGCAAGTGCGGCTGGACACGATCGCGGACGTGCGGGACCGGCCGCAGGACGTGTCGTGGAAGCCGTCCGACCGCGACCTCGCGTGGCTGTCGCTCTACAAGACGCACCGCGGGAAGATCGACGCCGACTTCGGCAAGCGCGCGTATTCCTCGGCCCCGCTCGCGAAGCTGCGGTCGCTCGACGCGAAGGTGACGACGACGGCGCTGGCGAAGGAGTTGAAGGCGCACGCCGTGCAAGGCCCGCCCTACGGCCGCGTCTGGCAGCCGGAGCCGGGGCAGAAGGAGAAGTACAAGATTCTGCGGCCGCTCGTGCCGAACGACTGGACGGTGCTGACGCCCGCCCCGCCCGGCCCGGCGGCGAAAGCCGTCGCCGTCGATCTCGGCGGGAAACTTCCGGCCGTTACTTCGCTTCCCACGACGACCACGGCCGCGTGGCACGGGACGCTGCTGTCGCAGAGTGACGCCGACGTGTGGCTGACGGCCGCGTTCGCGAAGTACGAGCGGTTCGTCGCCGCCGAGAACGCGAAGGCCGACCGCCGCGAACTCGACCTGCTCCTGTTCCGCTACCGCACGGACTTCAACAGCGCCCGCCTGGCGCGGCCCGCGTCCGCCGAGTCGCCGCTGGACCGCGAACTCGACCGGGCGCGATGGCACAAGGAGGAAACCGCCCGCGGCGTGCTGACGCTGCACGCCCTCCGCGGGTTCCTGGGGGCCGAGCCGTTCGCGAAGGCGCTGGATGGCTTCGGCCGCGCGAACGCCGGGAAGGAGGTCTCGGCGAAGCAGTTCCTCGCCGCCGTCGGCGAGTCGAGCGGCAAGGACGTGGCGCAGTGGCTGGCCGACCGCGGCGAGTTGACGGTCGGCGGCCCGGCGTTCACGACCGCGAGCTGGCTGGAAGACCCGGAGCGGGCGGTGATCGTCTACGGCACGGCCGGCGACGCGGCCGCAAACCGCGAGGCGGCGGCCGCCCTGCAAACCGCCGTGCGGACGAACGGCAGCAACGCGATCGTCCCGGTGAAGGCCGACGCGGACGCGACGGACGCCGAATTGAAGGGACACGTCATCCTGATCGGCCGACCCGCCGTGAACCGAATCGCGAAGCGGTTCGCGGCCGCATTCCCGGTGGAGTTCGGCTACTCCTCGGCCGTGATCGCGGGCAAGACCTACGCCCACGACGGCACGGCCGTGGTGACGGTCGGCACGAACCCGCTGTCGGCGCGGCACTCCTTGGTCCTCGTGGCCGGCCTGTCCGCCGACGCAACGTACCGGTGCGCCGAGAGGGCGAGCTTCCCCGCCGCGGAAGTGGTCGTCCAGACGGCCGACGGCGCGGCCCGACGGATGGTTGTGACGAAGGAGGAGAACGGAAGCAAACCCTGAACTTATCGACCGGCCTACATCGACGGAAGAGTCAGGAAGTAATGTCCGTGTTACGAGCCAGTGCGAGGGGGGGGACTTGAACCCCCACGCCCTTACGGGCGCAAGAACCTAAATCTTGTGCGTCTGCCAATTCCGCCACCCTCGCGGGGTGCGTCACCATCTTACTTCCGCGGCGGCATGTGGACAAACCGGATCAGGTCGTCCTTGTACGTCGTCCGGCGGCTGCCCATCGCCTTCAGTTCCTCCCACGCCTCGGCCGGGGTCCACCCCTGCCGCTCGACCCGGTAGCGGGCGACGTGGACGCCGGTGCGGTGGATGCCGGCGAAGCAGTGGATCAGCACCGGCTTCGGCGTCGCCGGGTCGTCCATCAGCGCCAGGAACTTGTCGATGTTCGCCCGCGCCGGCATCGACCCGTCCGGGTTCCCCCAGTCCAGGTACGAGAACCGGTGGTACCGCACGCCCTCGGCCCGGCAGATGTCCTCCTCGAACTGGTCCTCGAACTTCAGGTCGTCGTCCTTCGTCTCGCGGAAGCTGATGACGGTGCCGACCCGATGCTCGCGGACGACCCGCTCGAACCCTTCGGCGTTGAGCTGCCCGCTGCGGAGGAGCTGCCCGTCCGCGACGACGTGCAGGTTCCGGTACCGCCGCTCCTGCCCGACCTTGTACAGCAAGGGGACCGCGACGACGCCGAGGACGATGACAACGACGAACAGCCGGTAAAGGTGGGTCGCCATCCGTGGCCTCCGTGGGAATACTTCACGCCGCCAGCGCCGGCGGCTGCGGTTGGTTCGACTTCCGCCGGAAGCGGTTCCACACGCCGACGGCCAGCCGCGTGCCCCACCCGCGGCCGGGGGCCGGCGGCGGCGGCTCCAGGTCGGTCGTCGTCGGTCGGAACACGATCACCAACAGTAATGGCGCGTACCACAGCACGTACAGCCCGCCCCGGTCCGCGAACCAGAACTGCACGCCGATCAGGACCGCCGCCGACATCGCGCCGAGGTGCGCCATCGTCCGCACGGCCGGCCAGAAGAAGCTCGTCACCACGAACGCCGCGTACATGATGAAGATCGGCAGCCGGTACGCGAACGTCCGGCCCTGCCACAGGCTCTCGGCCGTCGGCCGCTTCCACGGCTGCCAGTCGGAGAAGTGCAGCACCTGCGACAGCCCGGTCGGGAAGTACCCGGCCGCCCACAGCACGCTCAGCGTGCCGACGAGCGACACGACCATCGCCGTGAAGAACCCGAAGGCGAACCGCCATGCCCCGCGCCGCCAGTAGAAGTGCAGCCAGACCGGGAACAGCAGGGCCGGGAAGAACGTCGCCCCGGCCGCGAGGCCGAGCAGCCACCCGCTGACCCGCGGGTGGCGGTACGCGAACAGCGCCCACAACACGAGCGCCGCCGGCAGGACGTGGTGCAGTTGCGAGATGTGGTACGCGGTGTACGGCAACAGCAGGTACATCGTGCCCATCGCGACGCCGGTTTCCGCGTCGCGGAAGTGCCGCCAGCCGACGAAGAACAGCCCGACGACGACGGCCGCGTGCCCGGCGAGCGCGAGGCAGCGGACGGTCCAGTTCCGCAGCCGGGCGAGCGAGGCGTCCGTCTCCTGCCCGGTGGACACGACGGCCGCCGCACCTTCGGCGACGCCGGCGATGGCGGCCGGCTGCTTGCCGACCGGCTCCCAGGCGTAGTCCGGGCGAATCCCGGCGACGGCGGCGAGGCAGACGAACAGCGCGACCCCGAACCACGCCAGCCCGGCGACGGCGAGGTTCGACCGGAACACCGGCCGGCGGTTCGCGGCGAGGTCGAAGAAGCAGCGGAACAGCCAGACGGCGGACGCCGCCAAGAGCCAGGCGTAGCCGAACACCCGCTCCCCATCCGCGATGTCGCGGTCGGTCGCGGCCGACTGGTTCGCTTCCTGGAGGAACAGGAACCCCGGCACGAACAGGAACAGGGCGAGCAGGTCCCAGTTCCGCAGGTGGAACGGCCGGCCGAAGTGGAAGAACAGGGCGACGGCGAGGAAGAACGCGAAGTAGAACCAGGTCGTCGAGTTCGGCAGGTGGAATTCGAGAAAGATGGATGCGAACACGGTAACTCCTTCGCCGTGGGCACCTTCCTCGGCAGTGCGAGGGTTGTTGTACGCAATGCGCCGCGGATGGGGAAGGAATCCGCCGCGATCCGGAGGCGTTACGGAGCGCGGCCTCCGACTTCCGAAGTCCGGCTTCGACTTCGGAAGTCGAACGGAGCCAGCACCGACGGGATGTGAGGACCGCAGCCGCGCGGGATCGACTTCCGAAGTCGAAGCCGGACTTCGGAAGTCTAGGTGTTACTCGCCCCCCCCCGCTCAACCACCGGGGCGCGGCTAAACGGTCGTTGCCCTTGACCCCGCGTTTCGGCCCGCGATACCATCCGCCGCGATTCCCTGCCTACTCGGGCCGACGTGTCATGAAAACGCTGCTCCGCTCCGTCCTCGGCCAGACCGTGATTTGGCGGGCACTTCGCCAGATGAAACGAGCCGTCACGCGGGCCCAGCCCGCGCCGCCGGCGGACCCGCGGGACGCCGTCGTGACGTGGCTGAACCCGCCGCCGGCGGCCGAGGCGAAGGCCGCGCTCGACGCGAAGCTGCGGGTCGAACACGTCGCGCATCCCGCGGCCGTCCGCTGCCGGTGGCTGACCCGGTTCGGCACGCCGTTCGACGCCGAGCCGACGACCGTGCCGCTGCCGCGGCCGCCGTTCCCGCACGCCTCCGAGGAGGTCACGGTCCGCGTGCCGACGCCGGACGTGGTCGGCGACTTCACGCTGGAGATCGACCTCGTCCGCGGCGGCGAACTCGTCGAGGCCGCCCGCGGCGTCCGCGTGGGCTTGCCGGTCGTCGGCCCGCGGGCCACGGACATCGACTACCACTCGGTCTACCGCACCGCGAACCTGGACGAGAACCACTGGTGGGTGGTCGGGGCGTACCACTCGAAGGCGGAGTACGAGAAGTCGTCCCGCGAGCGGCTCGGGATGCTCACCGGGTTCGGGCTGACGCCGGATTCGCACGTCCTGGACGTGGGCTGCGGGACCGGGCAGATGGCCGGGGCGATGCTGGACTACCTGACGCCCCGCGGCCGGTACGCCGGCACGGACATCGGCGTCGAGGCGATCCGGTTCTGCAACCGGACGTTCCGCCGGCCGAACTTCGCGTTCGAGGTCGGCGGCCTGACGACCGTTCCGTTCGCGGAGAACGGCACGTTCGACCTGGCGATCTTCTTCAGCGTGTTCACCCACACGTTCGCGGACGAGACGGCGCTGCTTCTCGCGGAAGCGAAGCGGCTGCTGAAGCCGGGCGGCGTGATTATCGCGGACGTGATTACGTCGGAGCTGGTGGAGCGCGGAGCTGGGCACCGCGGCGAGATGGTGGTGAACAAGGACCACTTCCTGCGGCTGGCCGCTATGCTAGGGTACACGGCCGAGGTGCTCGGCCGGTGGCCGTGGAACCGCCACGCGGAGCGGTTCATGTTCAAGCTGCGGCCCCAATAGCCTTGGCCGCGTCTACAGCCGCGGAGCGGCGGCGGTCGTTAGCCAGGGGCGCAAGCCCCTGGTTGGTCGACCATCACGCAAGCCCCGGAGGGGCGACAGATGCCGCGTCTGTCGCCCCTCCGGGGCTTGGGCGTTCGGGTAGGGCTCCGATCCCAGGGGTTCCGCTCCGCTCCACCCCTGGCTAACGACTACCGCCGCTACGCGGCTGAAGACGGAGCGAAGGCCGCCGCAGGTAGCGACGACCCACTGGAATTGAGTTCATACCATGCGCATCCTGCTGACCAACGACGACGGGTTCTACGCCCCCGGCCTGCGGGCGCTAAGGAACGAGTTGAAGGCCCTCGGCACGGTCACCGTCGTCGCCCCGGCCACGGAGCAGAGCGCCGCCGGGCACTCAGTCACACTCCTCACGCCGTTACTTGTGAACGAAGTTTTTGAAGACGACGGCACGACGCCGATCGGGTGGGCCGTCGAGGGCCGACCGGCCGACTGCGTGAAGCTCGCGCTGCTGGAACTGCTCAAGGAGCCGCCGGACGTGATCGTCAGCGGGCTGAACGCCGGGTCGAACGCCGGCATCAACGTCCTCTACTCCGGGACCGTCGCGGCCGCCATCGAGGGGGCGTTCTACCATTACACCGCCATCGCGTGTTCGCTGGAGTACGAGAAGAAGATTTACGACTTCCCGACGGCCGCCCGCCACGCCCGCCGGGTGGTGGAACAGATTCTCGCGAACCGCCCGGCGAAGGGGAGCCTGTTCAACGTGAACATCCCGGTGCTGGAGAACGGCCCGATCCGCGGCGTGAAGGTGCTGCCGCAGAACGTCTCCCCCTACGAGGAGAAGTTCGACCGCCGGGTGAACCCCCGCGGCCGGACGTACTTCTGGACGAGCCCGGACTTCTGCTGCCCGGCCCCGCACCCGGACACGGACGTGACGGCGCTGGCCGAGCAGTTCATCAGGGTGCCGCCGGTGATGTTCGACGTGACCTATCACGCGACGCGGGCCGCGTTGATGGGCTGGAGGTGGGTGGTGGATGGGGTGGGGGGGGCGTACGCCCCCTGATTCTGGATCGCGCTCCCAGAATCAGGGGGCTTACGCCCCCACTCGCCAAGAGTCGGCCTCACGGCCTCGGGCCGTCGGTCGTGTACCACGACTTCCACTCGTCCAGCGCGATCCGCTTCCGCTCGTCGTTCGCCCCGGTCGGCGGGCCGAAGTCCTGGTTGAACATCGCCTTCAACGACGCCCGCGCCGCCCGGACGACCGCGTCGTCGATGTCCGTCACCCGCTCGATCAGGTCGAGCGTCAACGTCTTCTGGTCCTTCATCGCCGCCGCCAGGCAGGCCGCCCGCCGCAACTCCGCGTCGCGGTCCTTCATCATCTTCGCCAGCGTGTCCGGCGTCATCCGCACCAGCCGGTCGGCCAGCGCCTCGCGGGCCAGGATCGCCCGCCGCTCGCTCAGGAACGGGACCGCCTGCGCCAGCCCGGCCGTGAACTGCCCGCCCTTCGACTCGCGGGCCGCCTTCAGCTTGCCGTCCCACTTCGTGTCCGGCTGCTTCGCCACCAGTCCGGCCGCGATCCGGTCGGCCTCGGACGGGCCGCGGACGCGGTTCAGGTCCGGGTTCTTCGGGTCCGGCGGGCCTTCCGTGTTCGGGTCGATCCGCCGGCCCATGGCGGCGATCGCCAGCGGCCCGCCGCGGGACCCGCGGAGTTCCCCGTTGCCGGGGTCCTTCACCTTGCCGTCGAGCTGCCGGGTCACGTCGGCAATGAAGTTCGCCTTCTTCAGGAACAGCACGGCGAACGCCGTCTGGACCGGCGGGCCGTGCGACCCGATCCACGACCCGTTCGGCTGCTGGGCCGGGAGGATCGTGTTCACGCCCCACTGGTACCAGTCCACGTCGCCGATGGTCTCCAGCCCGTAGGCCACGCCGACCCGCTCCAGCGACCAGATGAAGTACAGGTCGCCGACGCCGCCCCAGTGCCCGCCGTCGGCCATGACGACGCCCTTGCCGCCGATCGTCCGGCCGAGGGCCTGGAGCGCCCGGTCGATGGCCATGTCGCGGATGGTCGGGGCCTTCTTCTTCTTCTCCTCTTCCTCCTCGTCCGGCATCTCCTCGTCCGGGTCCTCCTCGGGCTTGGGCTTCTCGGCCTTCGCCGGCGGGTTGAAGAACGGGTCGTCGTCCTTCGGCTTGGGGGGCGTGGGGTTCCCCTCGCCGACGAGCTTGCGGCCGGCCTTGCGGGCCTCGTCGTTCGCCTTGCCGACGGCCAGCCCGAGCAAGCCGGCGCACGTCATGGCCGGGGTGGACGTGTTCGCGCCGTTGGAGGCGCTGTACGACCACCCGTGGTCGGTCGGGCTTTGCGTCCGGAGGAACCGGTTGTCGATGGCGGAGATGGCGGAACTGGCCGGCACGCCCCGCCGCTGGGCGACCCAGACGCCAATGATCGCGAACTGGGTGTTCGAGTTGTCGTCCCCGCCGACCGCGTTCCCGCCGCCGCCGCGGCCCAGCCGGAGCACCTTCTGCGCCTCCGGGTGTAGCCCGGCCGTGCCGACCGGCCGCAGCGCCCCCTGGAGCCGGGCCTGTTCCGCCTGCGGCACGTCCGCGACGCAAGTGTAGCTCCACCCGCCGAAGTTGTTCTGCCCGACGATCAGCCGCGCGCCCAGCAGCTGGATGAGCGGGATGTCGGCCGGCTCGTTCAGCTTGTCCAGGTAGAGGATGCCGAGGGCGAGGTCGTAGGTGCGGCCCTCGCCGAGGCCGCCGAGCCGGACGAGCTGGGTGATGGAAGCGACGGCCGGGTCGTTCTTCGGCACGTCGGCCTCCAGCAGCGCCAGGCCGACCAGCGCCCGCCCGCCGAGCCGGGCCGTGGTGTCGTGCATGCCGTTCGGCCCGCCGCCGCCGCCGCCGACCGTCTTCAGGTACTCGACCCCCTTCTGGACGGCCGCGTCCACCTTTTGCTTGTCCACGGCCGCGCGACCGGGCGTCGCCAGGCAGGCCAGGCCGAGGGTCAGCGTCAGAAGCAACCGCGCCATGAGATTCTCCCCCGTCATTGGACCGTCACCTCGACCGGGACGAGGTGGTTGATTACGTAGGTTCGTCGATCCGTGTCCCGCTTCTCCGGCTGCCCCTTGCCGGCCGCGTCGGTGCAGCGGCAGAGCAGCTTCGCCGGGCCGGGCGTGGCCGGTACGTCCCAGGCGAACTCCCACGCCCGCCAGCAGAACGGCTTCGCCTCGCCGGTCAGCTTCGCCTCGGCCCACGTCTTGCCGCCGTCGCCGCTGACCTCGACCTTCGCGACCGTCGATTCGCCGGCCCACGCGGAGCCGCGGACCGTGTAGCTCTTCCCCGCCGGGACGACCTCGCCGATCAGCGGCCGGGCGATCTGTGCCTTCGGCTGCATGGCAGTGACCGGCGTGAGGGTCGCGAGGCCGCCGTCCCGCCGCTCGTAGGTCGCGTAGTCGAACGTCTGCCAGAAGCCGTTGTACGGCTTGTCCGTGACGACGATCCGCGTCAGCCATTTCACCGCCGCCATGCCGAACCACCCGCCGACGACCGCCCGCAACGGGAACCCGTGGCTCGGCGTCAGGGACTTGCCGTTCTGCTGGTACGCGAGCAGCACCTCGGGCTTCTTCGCCTTCTCAAGCGGGATGCTCCGATCGAAGTGGATCGGCCCCGGTGTCGGGTGGTCGCCGGCGATCGTCCCCTTGTCCGCGCCGATCAGGACGACCTCGACGGCGTTTGCCTTGACCTTCGCCCTCTCCAGTATGGCCGAAAGCGGCACGCCGGTCCACTCCGCGTTTCCGACGGCCCCGAACTGCCACTGCAACCCCCGCGCGGCCGGCACGAGGAACACGCGACCGTTGCCGGCGCACTCGAGCGTCAGCGGCATCGTCGTCGCGGGCATCGCCTGGATGTCGTCGAGCGACAGCTCCAGCGGCGACTCGACGGCCCCTTCGACTTTCAGCCGGTAGGTTTTCGCGTCCATCGTCGGCACGGCGAAGTGGCTGCGGACGAAGAACTGCTCCGTCGGCGTGACGAACGAGTTCAGGTCGCCGAACGCGGATTCGAGGTTCTGCGGCTCGGCCATGCGGACCGTCAGCCCCGGCTTCGGCGCGTCCTGCGCGGCGGCGCGGCCGGCGAGCAACGTTGCGGCGGTGGCCTTGAGGGCATCGCGGCGGGAGAGGTGGGTCATGGTGGTCCTGGGGTCGTCCCCGCGGACGTTCGTCCGCGGGCTTTCTGTTTTTCAGGGCGAAAGCCCGCGGACGAACGTCCGCGGGGATGGGGAAGGTACTACCGATGCTCGCGGAAGTCCCACACCCACGCGCCTTCGTTCCGATGGCGGAGGATGTAGTAGAACGTGTTGAGCTGGTGCTGCCGGTCGCGGATCGGGTTGACCTTCCCGTCCTTCGCCCAGAGTTTGCCGACCCAACCGATTTCCTTCAACTGAAATGTGGCGTTCCGCTTCGCGAATCCGACCCACCGCTTCGGGACCGGGCCGGGCGGCATCTTCGCGAGCAGATGAACGTGGTTGCTACTAACGCTCAGCGCCAACACTTGGGCCGTGTACTCCTGCAGCTTGGCGACCATCGCCAGCGCGACGACTTCCCGCAGGTCGCGGTCGATCTTCACGGGCGGCTGCTTCAACAAGCTCAGGCTCCGCTGATACAAGCTGCGGTACATGCCGGGCGGCGGCGGGTTCTTGTAGTCGCCCTCGACGTGCTGCCGATGGTGGCGGGTGCGGTAGCCGCGGGGGTCGCCGGGCAGCCACGCGGCGTACGTGTGCGTCGTGCAGTGGAACCAGCGACGATCCTCGTCCATCGCGTGCCCCCTCCCCGCGGGCCGTTGGGCCCCGGGGGTTGGCCCCCCACGGAAAGCCCCCGGGCCACCGGCCGCGGGGTGGGGAGTACCCCCAACCCCTAGCCCG